>CALMGO010000577.1 GCA_937863625.1 uncultured bacterium | reverse complement strand
GCGAGGTCTTTCGCGCCAGCATGTGTGAGTCCGCATGCGCCTTGCGAAGCACGATGGGTACCGGACAGCCGATTGTCAACCGCTCCGCCTACATCGTGAATGCCGACGGCGCGCGCATACCGGTCAGCGTCTCCACGGCACTTCTGCGTGACGCAAAAGGCGAGGTCGTAGGCGGTGTCGAGACATTCAGAGACCTGACCCTCGTAGACCAGCTGCGCAAGGAACTTGAAGGCCGCTTTGAGGCCGGGGACATGATCTCGCGCAGCCCCTCCATGCGAAAGATATTTGACATCCTTCCGCAGGTAGCCGCAAGCGACGCGACGGTCGTTATCAACGGCGAAACCGGCACCGGCAAGGAACTCCTCGCCCGCGCCATTCACTCGCTAAGCAGGCGCCGCGATAAGCCCTTTATCGCCGTCAACTGCGGCGCACTGCCGGACGCGCTTCTTGAATCAGAACTCTTCGGGTACAAGGCTGGGGCCTTTACCGGTGCGGATCGGGACAAACCGGGGCGGTTTGCCGCGGCTGACGGCGGGACGATATTCCTCGATGAGATAGGCGACGTGTCGGCTGCGCTTCAGGTGCGGCTCTTGCGCGTCCTTCAGGAGCGCGTGTATGAGCCGCTCGGCTCGAATGTGCCCGTCAGGGTCGACGTGAAAGTTATAGTCGCGACGAACAAGGACCTTTCCGCGCTTGTCGAAAAGGGGATATTCCGACAGGACCTTTTCTACCGCATCAACGTTGTGTCGCTACAACTGCCGCCGTTGCGCGAGCGCAAGGAGGACATTTCCCTGCTTGCCGGACATTTTATAGGACGTTTCAACGTCATTGAGGACGCCTCCGTCGAAGGAGTCACTCCCGAGGCAATGGCGGTGCTCTTGGCGCATGACTATCCGGGCAACGTGCGCGAACTGGAGAATATCATCCAGAGGGCATTTGTCCTGTGCAGGTCGGGTTTCATAGACACGCCCCACCTCCCGGATGAACTCACGTCAAAGGTGCCTCTCGTGGCTCGCGGAAAGGACATGAGCGCTGCCGTGAAAGCGGCCGAAGCCCGCGTACTCCTTGATGCCCTGGATAGAAACAACGGAAATCGCCTCGCCACCGCTCGCGAACTTGGCATACATAAAAGCACGCTTTTCAGGAAGATGCATGCTCTTGGCATCGATGCCCCGCGCAAAGACGGACGCTCCAACCCCTGCAAGCCCAGATAGAGACGCAGTAGCGCGACCCTATGTTCTTATGCAGTAGCAGGACTGCGACTCTGTGCGGCTATCACAACGCCTGTGCCCACAAGAATCCCACGCGTATCCCATGAGTGTGCAAGTAGTTAGGTTCGCATACGCATGTCACAGCTGTTTCTGGCATGGGGATTGCTACTACAGTCTTCCAGGTCAGAGGCAACAGCAATGAAAACAGCATTTTCCGTATGGAACGGAAGAATCGCACCGGTCTTCGACGCTTCGCAGACGGTGCTTATTATCACCGGTGATGAAGAGGCGCTCCAGGAGGAGCGTTTCGAGGCTTTTGAATGCGACGATCCGCGTGCAAAGGTACAGCGTCTCGTCGCGATGGGCGTAGACTCGCTTGTGTGCGGGGCGATATCGAGGCCCCTCGCCTGCATGATCGAGGCCGCCGGAATTTCATTGAACGCGTTCATCGCCGGCGAACTTCAAGCGATAAAGACCGCGCACTTCACCGGCGGACTCAGAGCGGACGCTTTTTCAATGCCCGGCTGTTGTCGCCGGGGTAGGGGGCGCGGTTTTGGCGGCGGGTGCGGGCTGCGACAAGGATTTTAGGTTCATGCCTCATAGACTCAACTGAAGAAGGGAGAATCATCATGCCAAGAGGAGACGGAACCGGCCCGCAGGGTAAAGGCCCCGGGACCGGCCGAGGACAGGGCGGCTGCGGATCAAAAGGGCCCCAGCAGTCTGGGCGTGCCCCAGGCCAAGGCCAGGGGGCAGGTAAGGGCCGCAAAGGCGGCTCTGGTGGAACAAAAGGTAAACAAGGATAGACACTATCTCAGGAAAGGAGCATATTATGCCAGGTGGAGACGGAACAGGCCCGATGGGAATGGGCCCGATGACCGGCAGAGCTGCAGGATACTGTGTCGGATATGTTGCCCCGGGCTATGCCAATTTGGCTCGCAGCGGGTTCGGCAGGGGCAGAAGGCGGATGTTTCGCCAGACAGGGATGCCCGGCTGGATGCGCTTTGGCGCGGCGGGCGCTCCCGTCGTGGAGCCTGCAGCGGAGACCCAGGTGCAGTTTTTGAAAGACCAGGTGGAGTTTCTCGAATCTCAACTGGCTGCGGCCAAGGCGAGACTCGACACTCTGGCCGGTAAGTAGTAATTGACTTTGGCGACCTCTCCCCGGTACTGTCCGGCCGGGGACGGGTCGCAATGTTGGCCTATTCTGGAGGCGCCATGTCATGAAGATAGCAATCAGTTCAACGCAGGGTACACTGGACGCGCCGGTCGACGAGAGGTTCGGGCGCGCGGCGGGTTTCATCATTTACGACACCGAAACCAAAGAGCATTCGGCCGTGGACAACGTGCAGAATCTTAACGCCCCGCAGGGGGCGGGCATTCAGGCGGCTCAGAACGTGGCAAACGCAGGAGTCGAGTTCGTAATCACCGGCCACTGCGGCCCCAAGGCCATGAGGACGCCCACCGCCGCCGGCGTGAAGGTCATAACAGGCGCCTCCGGGACGGTGTCCGACATGATAGAAAGATTCGAGGCCGGCGAACTGACTGCCACATCGACGGCGGACGTCGAGGGCCATTGGGCGTGAAGAACGAGGAGATATGCTACAGTCCTATCGGCGTCATCCATAGCGAGCATGTGAGTGCCGCTGACACCCCCATTCAGCCGGTCTACGCGCATGGGTGCAGGGGACGCGGTGAGATTTTCGCTGAGTTTGCCGAGGGACTGGCCGACTTGGAGGGATTCTCGCATATTTACCTGGTTTATCATTTCCATCTGGCAGGGCCGGCGAAGTTGACAGTAAAGCCGTTTCTCCAGGACGTCACGCACGGTATCTTTGCCACGCGAGCGCCGTGTCGCCCGAACGCCATCGGGCTCAGCATTGTCGAACTGGTTCGCCGCGAGGGCAACGTGCTGTATCTTGACGGTGTCGATGTGCTGGACGGGACACCGCTTCTGGACATCAAACCGTACACGGCGAAATTCGACCATCTCGATACTGCTAACAACGGGTGGCAGGATGACGTGGACGACGAGACTGCACGGCGGTTTGGAAAACGCGGTTACCGTGCGCTGGGAGAAGACTGATCTGAGAAGAGCCGGTGACTGTGCGCGGCCTTGGTGCCGGTGCAGAATGCGGTCATCACAGCCGGAGCCTGTCAGACCGAAGGTGCAGGAGGGTGGCGCATGAGAAAACAACACAGCAGGTTCACGTATTGGCTTGAGACTCTGGTAATCAGGCTGCGCGACCTGCTGAGGCCCCCATCGGGGGTGCTCTTGGAGTGTGGCATCAAGCCGGGAATGACCGTGCTCGACTTTGGCTGTGGACCGGACGGTTTCTCCGTAGCGGCGGCGACGCTCGTAGGCACGACAGGTCGAGTCTACGCGGTCGATATCCAGCCCGGTGCTCTCAGGATTGTGCGTTGCGCCGCCGCCCGGCGCGGTCTGGCCAACCTGCAGGCGATTGCTGCAGGCGAGATTGGACGGCTTCCGGCGGCAAGCGTGGACATGGCTCTTCTCTATGACGTGCTTCATATCCAGCCGGAGGCGTCCCAGACCGGGCGGATGTTGGAAACCGTCCATAGGTTGTTGAAACCTGCGGGTGTGCTTTCAGTAAGGGACCACCACATCCTGGAGGCGCGCCTAAAGGCAATGGTTACTGGCGGAGGACTGTTTCGCCTCCTTGAGGCAGGGAGTTCGGGACTTCAGTTCGAGAAGGTTGAAACATCAGAGGAAAGTGCATGATTATAGCAGTCGCATCCGGCAAGGGAGGAACCGGCAAGACTACTGTAGCGGTCGGGATGGCGCTCTCGCTCAAGACGCCCGTGCAGTTGCTTGACTGCGACGTCGAAGAGCCCAACAGCCACATATTCCTTTCGCCTGCAATAGACAGCTCGATTGACGTGGCTGTGCGCGTGCCTGTTGTCGATGAGGTCAAGTGCACTGCCTGCGGCGAATGTGCCCGCTTTTGCCAGTACAACGCCATTGTCTCACTCAAGACGGCTCCTCTTATCTTTGCCGAGATGTGCCACGGCTGTGGCGGATGTGCACTTGTCTGCCCGGAGGGAGCCATAACTGAAACGACAAGAAGCGTGGGAGTCATAGAGTCCGGGCATGCAGGCGCCGTGCTCTTTGCCTCCGGCCGGCTCAACGTCGGTGAGGCGATGTCTCCGCCAGTGATTCGCGCGACAAAGGCACTGGCGCTCGCGGACAGGACGGTAATCATTGACTGTCCGCCGGGAACATCATGTCCCATGATTACCGCGGTTCGCGGCAGCGATTACTGTGTGCTCGTCACGGAGCCGACCCCTTTCGGCCTTAACGACCTCATCCTTGCGGTCGAAACCTGCAGAAAACTTGGCGTTCCCTTCGGCGTTGTGGTAAATCGCGCCGGCTGTGGTGACGACCGGGTCCAGGCGTTCTGCGCCAGGGAAGACATCCCTGTTCTCCTCGAAATCCCGGACGATCGCAGGATTGCGGAGGCCTACTCCTGCGGGAAGCATTTCGTAGAGGCGTTGCCGGAATACAGGCACGTCTTTGCCGGCCTCTTGGGAAAAATCCTTGCAGGAGACATTGCATGAACCAGTGGACGTCACACGCGGTCGAGTACCATGCGGTTCTTTCGAGAGCAAAAGAGGTCGCTGACAAGCACGGGTGTGTCCTCAATTCGGACAAAGAGCGCCTTGAAAAGGTCGTTGGTCTGATGACAGAAAACTACGTGGCGGCCGGGGACTATTACTGCCCGTGCAAACAGTCCCACCCGCTCGACCCGAATAAAGACGTTGTCTGCCCATGTCCGGAATGGCAGGACGAAATAGCGAAGGACGACCACTGTTTCTGCCGTCTATTCTACAGTAAATGATCTTGGCGAAAACCCGTTGTGTCTCTCGCGACGCATACAGCCGGTGCAGGAGAACCATGCGGTGACGATGGACGAAGGGACACTTGACGAGGCGTCCGGGCGTAACGACCGTGCCCGTCGCGAGGCCTGCAGGATTCTTGGCATAGATGAAGATGCCGATGAGCGGGCTGTGAAAAAGGCCTACAGGCGCGCG
The DNA here is from genome assembly GCA_937863625.1 of uncultured bacterium. Taxonomy (GTDB): domain Bacteria; phylum Planctomycetota; class DG-23; order SLPQ01; family SLPQ01; genus CALMGO01. The sequence continues at coordinate 1,450 of CALMGO010000577.1, read as the reverse complement.
TGTCTCAAGTATCACCCGGATGCCAATCCGGGTGATGAGGAAGCACACGGCAGGTTTCTTCTCGTCCAATGTGCGTATGAACTCCTGACGAAAGGCACCATTTGCGACCTGTTGCTTGAGGAGATGAAATCTGAAGTCCCGGCCGCCGCCGGGGACAAGTACAATCGTGACAACCAGTGGGGATTCTTCATGTGGTGGCGTGATCAGTTTTTCGATGAACCCGTGGATTAGCGTTCATGAATAAGTACGTCCAGTCATGCAGGAGTGAGTTCTGGCAGAAGGTGTTCCGTGCCGAGGCGGATTGCATTGTGCGCCACCTCAAAGGCGCGAGAGATATCTTGAGCGTAGGCTGCGGTCCTGCTGTCGTTGAGGGTATTCTGGAGGAGAGCGGGTTACGCGTAACCGGCCTTGATGTATCGCAGGACGCTCTTGGCTGCGCGCCGGACGGCGTCAGAACCGTCGTGGCAAAAGCGGAGGATATGCCCTTTCCTGACGCGTCCTTTGACGCGGTAATCTTCGTTGCGTCGCTGCAGTTTATCGAAGGGTACGCACAGGCCCTGCACGAAACTACTCGTGTGCTGCGGCCGGGAGGGGCGATTCTTGTGTTATTGCTGAATCCTGAGTCTGAGTTCTTCAGAGACAAGATGCGCAATCCTGATTCATATGTGCGCAAGATCAGACATACGGACTTGACGGAGATTGAAACGGAGATGGCCAAGGCCTATGACGTGCATGCGGAGTACTGCCTTGGCGTAAACGGTGACAGCGTATTTGAGAGCCGCAGGCGCGACGAGGCGTGTCTGTACGCGATAGAGGGGACGCTGAAGTCCGAAAGAAAGAGAGACAAATGAAAGGGCTCGTCAAAAGAGCCGGCGGCGCCACGGCCGGTGAACTGCACCGTTGCCGGAGCCTGCTGTCATACGACTCGGCGAATCAGTGGCATGACGGTGCTTTGCAATAGCGTTTAGGAGCAGGTGCAATATGGACCAGTCCCAGTCTGAATTCAATGTTACTGCCTTTGATCACGCGCAGCACCCGAGAAATTGGGGAGCGCTTTCCGAATACGACGGATACGCACGCGTCAAAGGCCCTTGCGGCGATACGATGGAGTTCTGGCTCCAGGTGTCGGACGGACGAATCAGCCACGTTTCTTTTGATACGGACGGCTGCGGGTCATCGGTTTCCTGCGGAAGCATTGTGACTGAGTTGGCCGTTGGAGAGACGCCGGCAGACGCGTCGCATATCAGCCAGGCGGACGTCCTGGACGCTCTCGGCGGGCTGCCTCCTGAGGTACAGCACTGCGCACTTCTTGCCTCTGACACGATCCGTGCGGCGTGTGCGGACTGGATAGCAGCCACTGCCAAGTCAGGCGCCGCGTCGTCAGACTGTCGCACATGCGACAATGACTCCTGCTCAGCCAGGAAGCGTCGCGGTGGCGAAAGCGAAGCGG
>CALMGO010000576.1 GCA_937863625.1 uncultured bacterium | reverse complement strand
AGCCAGACGGTGAAGAAGCCGGCGGTGGCGGGCCTGGCGCGCTGCGTGGACAAGGACATAATCGCTGCGGCCAATGCGCTCAAGAAGGCGAACCACCCGCGCATACATGTCTTTCTCGCGACAAGCGCGATTCACAGGAAGTTCAAACTGCGCAAGGCGAAGTCGGAGATAGTGCGCCTGGCGATAGAAGGCGTGAAGCTCGCGAAGAAGTACGTTGACGACGTGGAATTCTCCCCTGAGGACGCTTCGCGGACCGAACCGGACTTTCTCAAGGAAGTGGTCGAGGCGGTAATCGATGCGGGCGCGACGACGGTCAACATCCCCGACACGGTCGGATACGCCATGCCGCAGCAGTACGGGCAACTCATCAAGTACCTCTCGGAGGAAGTGTCGAATATAAAGAAGGCCGTAATCAGCGTGCACTGTCACAACGACCTGGGACTCGGCACCGCCAACAGCCTGGCCGCCATCGTAAACGGGGCGGGGCAGGTGGAGTGCACGATAAACGGCATAGGCGAGCGGGCGGGCAATGCGGCGCTGGAAGAGATCGTCATGTCCATTGCGACGAGGACGGATTTTTACGACTGCACGACGGGCATTAACACGCGGCTTCTTCACCCGTCAAGCAGGCTGCTCTCACGGCTGACAGGCCTCATCGTACAGCGCAACAAGGCGATTGTGGGCGAGAACGCATTTGCGCATGAGTCGGGCATACATCAGGACGGATTTCTCAAAGAGCGCACGACCTACGAGATCATGAGACCCGAGGACGTCGGCGTGACCGAGTCGAAACTCGTACTCGGAAAGCACAGCGGGCGGCATGCTCTTCGCGAGCGGGTCAAGGCAATGGGCTACAAGCTCTCCGACGAAGCGGTCAACAAGGTCTATGACCGTTTCAAGGTGCTGGCGGACAAGAAGAAAGAGGTTTTCGACGCGGACATCGAGGCTCTCATTGAAGAAGAGATGGTGGAGATCCCGACGCTTTTCGCGCTGGAGAGTTTTCACGTCTCGAGCGGCAACACGACTACGCCGACGGCCACAGTGCGCCTCAAAGTCGCGGACGGAAATACGAAGGAAGACGCCGCCTGCGGCGACGGGCCGGTGCACGCGGTCTTTCGCACGGTGGACCGGATTACCGGGATATCCGGCAACCTCGTCGACTACAACATACGCGCCGTCACGAGCGGCAAGGACGCGCTGGGCGAAGTGACGCTCACGGCGAAATTTGGAGAACGGCGCTTTTCGGGAAAGGCATCGTCAACAGATATCATCGAGGCGAGCGCCCAGGCATATCTTATCGCGGTGAACCGCGCCGCAGCAGCTGCCGGCAGCGCGACCAAGCAGGCTGCCAAGGCAGGCTCGAAGACAGGCAAGACCGCCAAAGGCGCGCGGGGCGCGAAGAAAGCCCCCGTCAAGAAGGCGTGAGGAGAGGGTAATCGATGATTTGCGTTCCGATCGTCGCGAGGACAAACGAAGCGGCGCGTGCAGACATGCTGCGCGCCGCGCGTCTTGCCGACATGGTCGAACTGCGACTCGATTATCTTCAAGAGCGCGTACGGCTCGACTTTTTGCTGCAGGACCGCCCCTGCCCTGTGATAGTGACCAACCGCGCCGCACGGCAGGGAGGGCTTTATGAGGGCGGAGAGGCCGAACGCACGTCAATACTTCGGGAAGCCGTCCAACTTGGCGCGGAATACGTGGATATCGAATATGACGCCGTCGGCAGGCTTCGCGAGAGGCTCGGAACCAAGATAATCGTCTCATATCATAATTTCGAAGAGACGCCGGCGGACCTTCATGCCATAGCGCAGACGCTGCTGGGGACCGGCGGCGACATCATCAAGATCGCCACACACGTCACCACCACTTCGGACGCGGTGCGGCTGTGCCAACTGTCCGCCGACCTCGGCGTTCCCAAGGTAATCCTCGGCATGGGCTCAAAGGGCATGCCCACCCGAATCCTGACACAGAAATTCGGATCACTCCTGACGTACGCGGCGCTCAGTCGGGACCGCGCCAGCGCGCCTGGGCAACTGACCATCACAGACCTGCTTGACGTCTATCGGTTCAGATCCATCGACGCGTCGTCAGCCGTCTACGGGGTGATTGGAAACCCAATCGCGCACAGCCTGAGCCCGCACGTGCAAAACGCTGCGTTCAGGCATGAGGGGCTCAATTGCGTATACGTTCCGTTTGAAGTGGATGACTTTGATTCCTTCATCAAGTCGAGCAAGTGCCTGAGTCCCAAGGGGTTTTCGGTTACACTTCCGCATAAGGAGGCGGCGGCGCGGCTGGTCCGGGACGTCGATGAGGTTACGGGCAAGATAGGCGCTGTGAATACGCTCAAATTTGACGGGGGGCGCATTACGGGCACAAATACCGACTGGAAGGCCGCGCTCGATGCGATAAAGTCGGCGATGGCGGAGGGCGCGAGTTTGGCCGGCAAGCGCGTGCTGGTCCTTGGAGCCGGCGGCGCGACGCGGGCGATAGTATTCGGCCTGATATCGAGCGGGGCTGAGGTCGTCATCGCAAACCGGACGTTTGAGAGGGCCGAGGCGCTGGCAAGGGAGGCAGGCTGCCGGGCGATTCGCTGGGAAGAGCGCACGGAGGTCGCAACGGACATAATCGTCAACAGCACTTCACTGGGGATGTCGCCAGAGGTGGAGGCCACGCCCTTTCCAAAGGAGGCCCTCCAGGGCGGGCAGGTCGTCTTTGACGCGGTCTACAACCCGAGACAGACCCGGCTGCTGCGGGAGGCGGCTGAAATGGACTGCATTGTCGTTGAAGGCATCGAAATGTTCGTGCATCAGGCAGCAGCGCAGTTTGAATTCTGGACAGGAAGGCCCGGTCCAGTCGATGTAATAAGGAATGCGGCGACTGCGGCGTTTGACGGCGTGAGCGAGACCCTCTGACGGCCCCGTCGCGGCGGCGGCCTGCAAATTCTGCCTATCTTATCACAAGCGGCGGTACCGGAGACAACGAATGACCCCTGTGTTTTTCGGTTTGACGGCTTTTCTTTTCGGTCTCATAGTGGGGTCGTTTCTGAACGTCTGCATCTACCGGCTTCCGCGCGGCGAGTCGCTCATTTACCCGCCGAGCCACTGTCCGAACTGCTACCAGCCGATCAAGGCCGAGGACAACATCCCGGTCATTTCGTGGCTGACGCTGGGCGGCAGGTGCCGTTTCTGCAAAACGAGGATATCATTCATATACCCTGCGGTGGAGCTTTTGACGGGGCTTCTTTTTCTGGTGTACTACTGGCGGCTACTGGGGTTTGAGTGGAGCCCGACGGGCAGCGGCATTGCTCTCTACGTCATTCACATAGCGTTTCTGTCGGCGCTTCTCGTATCTACGGTCATCGATTTTCGCTTTTTCATAATTCCCGACGAGATTACCCTTCCGGGAACCTTCGTCGCAGTCATTGCGTCGCTGGCGCTGCCGGCCATGCACGCCGATCGCATAATCCCGTCGTATCCCCACCTTAATTCATTCTTTGCGGCGATTATCGGCGCACTGACTGGGGCCGGGATTATCTACGGGATAGGCGCGGTCGGGAAGCTGCTTATCCCTAAGGAGAAACTGGCCTTCGGCGGCGAGGCCATGGGTCTGGGAGACGTCAAGCTCATGGCCATGATAGGGGCGGTCCTCGGCTGGCAGTTGACTGTTTTCGTGCTGGTCTTT
>CALMGO010000575.1 GCA_937863625.1 uncultured bacterium | reverse complement strand
AAACGGTATGCACAGGTTAAACTGCGCCCAGTCCAGCGGCAGCGACTTCGCAAAATCAATTGTCTGCAGGATTGTCTCTCTTGTCTCGCCTTCGAGTCCAAAGATGAAAAAACCCGTGCATTCTATCCCCGCCCGGTGTGCAGCTTCGATGGCGCGCCTGATGGCCGCCGTGTCGCTCGCCTTGCCGGCCTTCTTCAATAGCGCGTCATTGCCGCTTTCGACTCCAAACGACAGGCTGTAACAGCCGGCTTTCTTCATAAGCGAAAACATCCCGTCGTCAAGATGCGACGCATAAATCCCGTGCGGGCACTTCCAGGTGATATCTAACCCGCGCTCAATGATTCCCCTGCAAATTTCCTCAAAACGCCTCGCATCAAGCGCGATATTGTCATCCTCAAAGTGTATTTCGCGGATCCCGTACTGCCTCGTCAGGAGTTCTATTTCATCCAGCACATTCGATGCGCTTCGAGGCCGCCATGCATATCCCGTCATTGCAGTTTTCGCGCAGAAGGAGCATTTGAACGGACACCCGCGTGATGTGATGATCGATGTGAGAGGTTTTCTCTTGAAGAATAGCCCGTGCACGCCCACCGTGTACTGCGAGAAATCGATTCTTTCATATGCCGGGAATGGCAGCTTGTCCAGATTCTCAATCGGCTTTACCTTATTGGCGACTGCCCTGCCGTCCACGATTCGGTATAGACCATCGACCTCGTCAAACGACGTCTCTCCGTCAAGCGCGTCAAGATAGTGTATGAAGGACTCTTCTCCCTCGCCTGCAAGAACGTCGCAATCCGGGCAATCCCGAAGCACCTCCTCCGGGACTGTGCTCGCGTGAACGCCTCCGATGATGACTCTCGTGCCGGGCCTCGCCTCCCTGGCCAGGCGCGCCAGCCTTAATGCCTCGCCGATATTATGCGTCATCGCGCTCAGGCCTATGACGTCATGGGTGCTTGAGAGAAATTCGCGGTCGAATGACGCTCTTTCCCGGTAGAGGCTTCCATCAAGGAGGTCTATTTCGCGTCCGTGTGCGCGCGCCGATGAGATGATATACAACAGCCCGAGCGGAATGCCCCTCAAGTGGCTTCCATACGCGGGAACATTAACGAGAAGTGCGCGCAAGGCTCTTCCTTTTGGGTCGCGAGGCGTTTCAACATCGAAACTCAGCGCATTAGATTGTAGATGATTGCGCCGCAAGGTCAACCTGTCACAGCGCCCGCCGGCTACCTTCCGCCCGTCTGGAGAAGTACCAGCGCCGCATAGCTGAGGTTCCCTTGTCCCGCATTGGATACCCGTCCCAGGCTCTCTCTTGCCTCCGCGATTCGCTTAAGATCGCGAAGCTCAACGCTCCCCTTGAGAAAGTACGCAAGCGCCTCGACCGACGGATCACTGCATTCGCGTGTGACAAGTTCTCCGCACACGGCTACGCATTCTTCATATTGGCTCAGCCGTGCCAGCGCAACCGCCTGCTCGATCCCGGCCGTATAGGCCAGATTCGCCGGTGTGCCGGCATCGTTTGCAACTCCCTTGAACCCATAAATCCCGGTGGATATCTGGCCTACTTCCTTTTGGCACCATGCGCTCCTGAACCGGGCATCCTGCGCAAGCGCTGTGTCGTCCGTGCCGGCAGCGCCCGCCGCCTTCATAAACGAGTTGGCCGCGCTGCGGTAGTCGTAGCCGCGCACCTCGAGAAGAGCGATTTTCTTCCACTCCTGCGCCGAGATCGCCGTGGTCTTGAACGCAGCCGCCTGCTCACGGGCCGTTCTCGCGTCGGCGATCTCCGCCATGAGGCCTTGGGCGGTTGTTTTGGATATCTTGTCCTCGCCTTGCGCCGCCTGCGCCAGCGCTATCTGCGCTCCGTCAAGATCGCCGAGTTTGAGCCTCAGAGCACCCTGCGAGAGAAAGGCGCGCGGATTTCCGTTGCTTAGAGCCAGAGAATCGCACCTCATCAATGCTTCCTTCAGACGCCCCTGCATTTCGTATCTGCGCGCTTCCATAAGCGGATCGCTGTCCCCGCCTGCCGCGTAGAGATCCCGCCCAAGCACGGGGAAAAGCCCCCCCAGGAGCGACGCAACTGACACCCCATCGCCTTTCGTTAACTCATGCGACCTGCCCGCCAGCACGTTCAGGAGCTTCTTGCCCACGCTTTTGTCGGATTCGCTTTCCACCGTCGCAAGGAACAGCGCCACGACGTCTGTTGCCGCTACTCTGGCGCCATCAAGTTTATCGGCGGATATAGCCCGCTTTCCTACCAACGCCGCAAAAACCGTCCCGTCGGCTACCTGCCCGCTTGTGGTTGCCATAGCTAGCGCGTCGATAATGTCCGTCTTTGATGTGTTGACGATTCGCCGTATTGGGTTTGTCGTCTGTTTTTCGCCAGTGGCCAGGTAGATGAAAAACGTTACAAGCACTGCTGCTGCCACGGCAACCGGTTTCCAGCCACTTAGCGCCCACGCAGGAAAGGTTGGTCTTGCTGCCTTATGCGTTATCCCCTTTGCCTGCGGCCGCTTTTTTTCCGCGGCCGGCGACTGCTTCTTCTCCGGAGTAAATGTGTCGCCTATGTAAAGTTTCGCGCTGAGCGACAGTTTGGATTCTTCGCTCGCCTCGCGGCCTGCCCACGCGCCCATGACCGTGGAGACGGTCTCTAACTGCGACACTATCATGCGGCAGTCGCTGCAGCTCTTGATATGGTCCTCAATGGCCGCCCTTCGCGACGAAGAGAGTTCGCCGTCAAGGTATGCCTGAAGATCTTCTTGTATGTCGTGACAGGGCACTACACCGCTCCCATTTCCTTGAGAATTCTGAATATCTCGCGCTTCGCCCGGTATACCCACGATTTCACAGTCCCCGCGCTCGTATCAAGAATATCGGCAATCTCACCATACGTCAGCCCGTCATATTCCTTCAATATCAACGCCATTCTATGCTCGTCGCTCAGTCGTCCAAGCGCCTTTTCGAGGAATTGTTTCATTTCCTTGTGCAGCAGAATGCGTTCCGGGTCTCCGGCGTTGGCCCCTCGGTCGTCGTCCGTTGTCTGTCCTACCGTGGCCCAGTCTTCGTCTTCTATCGTGTAGGGGGTTGGTCTGCGCGAACGGTCTCTCAGTTCATTTGAGGCCAGGTTGCGCGCTATGGTGTAAATCCACGTAGAAAAGCGGTACTTGTTGTCGAAACTGTCGGCCTTGCGGAATGCCCGCAAAAATGACTCCTGCGCCAGTTCTTCGCTTCGTTCAAAGTCTCCAAGCGCACGGTAGATGAAGTTCACTATCCGTCCCTGGTACCTCTCCACCAGTTCCACAAAAGCCTCCCGCGTCCCCCTGATGAATATCTCCAGAAGGGTTTCATCCGGCAGGTTGGCGTATTTCCCATTGGGACTTCGTTTAGACATCAATCCTCGCACTGTTACAGGCGGTCGCGAAAGCCACGGGACACGTTCAGTACTTGCTACTCATCTCCCGCGGGCCTTTAGAGTTGAAGGAACTCCCTTTATACAATATAATCGCATTTCGGCGATTGGGTAGTGCTTCTTCATTGGAAAGTAGT
>CALMGO010000574.1 GCA_937863625.1 uncultured bacterium | reverse complement strand
GAGGTCATCACCGCCATCGGCGGGAATACCAAGAACTTCGTTCAGTCGGCCAGCGACATCCCGCGCGCTGTGGCGTCGGGTCAGGTCGCTCTCGGCGGAGCGATAGATTTCTATGCGTGGACGCAGATCGCGCAGGCAGGCGCGGATAAGGTCGGATTTGCCATGCCGCGCGGTCTCACGGTCGTAAATACCGACAGCATCGGCATTTTGAAAGGAGCGCCGAATGCCGCAGCGGCGCGCGCTTTTGTGGAGTATGTGCTTACCGACGGGCAGAAGCTCTGGTATCTCAAGGCTGGCAGCGCTGGCGGGCCGGTCAAGTACGACCTCTTTCGCATGCCCGTGAGAAAATCGCTATACGAAGAGTACGGCAGTCAGTCCCCTGTCACCACCAACCCGTTTACCTGGGGTGAGAGCCTCAAGTATGACGCGGAGCTCGGCACGGCGCGATATGAAGCCCTCAACGACCTCATCGGGGCGGTCATTGTGGATAGCCACGACGAACTGGTTTCGGCATGGAAGACGGCCATAAAGTCCGGCGACCCGCAAAAGGCGCTTGCCGCACTCGCGAAGCCTCCCGTCACGGAGGACGAGCTGACCGAACTCGCCAAAACACAGATGGCCGACCCGGTCGTGAGAAACGAGCGCATATCCAAGTGGATAAACGCCGCGCGGGAGAAATACAAGAAACTTGCCCAGTAGCCAGGAGAGTCTCGGGGCGATTCATGACAGGAAAAGATAACGCCACTCCGCACAGTTCGGGCGAATATGATGAGAAGGTCCGCAAGACCATTCCCTTTTATGACGCCTTTCACGACGAGACCATAGAACTGGTCAAGGCCGTGGGCAACCCGGCGCTATGGCTTGATACGGGTTGCGGCACGGGGACGCTTGTCGAGAAGGCCGCAGCGATTTTTCCGACGAGCCGCTTTCTTGTCGCAGACCCGTCGGAGGCAATGCTCAAGGCCGCGACGGCGAGGCTTTCTTCGTTGCAGGACCGCGTGACTTTCCTCGGCAGATTCGACACGGCAGGCCTTGCCGGACGCCTTGACGATGCGCCTGACGTCATCACCGCCATCCAGTCGCACCACTACCTGCGCCCCTCCGGACGGCGCGACGTGACGCGCGTATGCTTTGACATGCTCGCGCCCGGGGGGCTCTATGTGACGTTTGAAAACGTGCGGCCGCTGACCGAGCGCGGCATCGAGATCTGCCTCAAGCGGGCGCGCGACTATCAGCTCGCAAGCGGGCTTAGCGAGGGCTTTGCCGCCGACCACGCGAAAAGGTTCGATACGCAGTACTTCCCGGTTACCGTAGAAGAGCACTTGGCGCTACTTCGCGAAACGGGCTTTTCGGTGGTCGAACTCTTCTGGTTCTCACGCATGCAGGCCGGGTTTTACGCGATTAAATAGAGCTGCTCAGTGCGCTCCTGTGCTGGAGTCTACTTCGACGGTTCGAAGACCTCCGCCGCCGCACGAATCTTGCCCACCACATCCACGCCGAAGGGGCAGCGGCTGGAGCACTCGCCGCACTCGACGCATTCTGACGCCTTGGCCGGAAGTTTGTTATATAACGCCTTCATCTTCGCGCTCAGTACTCCTCCCGACATCTCGAAAAGGCGTATGGTCGCTCCTATGTCCACTTTCGACGGGCACGGCAGGCAGTGATTGCAGTAGACGCATTCTCCTTCGACGTATTTCTGGAAGCCCGCCAGTGCCGCCGAGTAGTCTTTCTCGTCATCCGCGGCCGAAAGATACGAAAGCGCAGCGTCGAGTTCGGCGAGGTCCTTGCACCCGGGCACCACGGTCGAGATGCCGGTCTGCGCGAGGACGTAGGCGAGGCACTGGACGGGGGTCAGCGAAACGGTTTTTTCAACCTCGATATCGCCGCCGCCGGAAGACCAGTTTTCAAGCGTCACCTTGCGGTGCGCGGTCAGGAGTTTCCCGCCGGCGTATGGTTTCATCGCAACGAGCCCCACGTCGCGCCTGGCGCACTTTGCCAGAAAATCCCTTTTCCCGGGGACGGCGTTACCCGCTATGTTTATCGGAAACATCACGACGTCCACCTCGCCGCTTTCGACCGCGCGAGTGGCCGTGGGAATGGTGTGACTCGAAAGGCCGACAAAGCGCGCCTTGCCGTCGCGCGTCAGCCTTTTGGCGATGTCGAGAAGGCCTCCATCAGCCGTCAACGCTTCAAAGTCCTCGGCGCTGTCGCTATTATGCAGATACACGACATCGAAATGGTCCGTTCTGTAACGCCGGAGCGCATCCTCGAAAAACTCCTCGGCCAGGCGCGAATCACGTGTCTTCTCATACTGGCCGCTGCGGTCTGTGGAGCCGAGGTGCACCGTCAGTAAGACCTTATCCCGCCTGCCGGCAAACGCTGCGCCCATATTGTCCCGAAACTTCGGCTGGGCGAAGAAAAGGTCGAAATAGTTCACCCCTCTATCGACCGCCTCATGTATGACGCTGACGACGTTGCCACGCGATATGTCGATTAGATACTCGGTTCCCAGCGACACAGCGGAGACTTCAAGCCCAGTCCTGCCCAACCTGCGGTATTCCATGTCGTTTGACCCTCTTCCCGGGGATACGTCCGAAGCGTGCCTCCGAGTCTAACGCCCGTATCCCCCGCGTCAAGGCCAGCCACCCTCTGGACAGGCGCACCGCGGGGCGTACACTCAGTGTCTAAGGAACCCCAATACTTCTCAAGGAGTTTGACATGGCAAAGGCTAAAGTAAGGCGCGCCGGCAAAACAACCATCGGCATCGTAGGCTGCGGAAATATCTCCGGTACGTATTTCACAAACATCCGCGAAATGTTCAACATCCTCGAAATCACGGCGTGCGCAGATATAATCCCTGAGCGAGCCAAGGCGAAGTCGAAAGAGTTCCCCGGCGTGCGCGCCCTCTCCACCAACGAGATCTACGCAGACAAGAATATCGACGTCATCTTGAACCTGACCCCACCGCTGGCCCATGCCGAGGTCTCCATGCGCGCAGTCAAATCCGGCAAGTCTGTCTACAGCGAGAAACCGCTTGCGGTCGACCGCGCCGACGCGGCCGATTTTGTCAAACTCGCCGATTCGAAGAAGCTGCACGTCGGCTGCGCGCCGGATACGTTTCTCGGAGCGGGGCTCCAGACCTGCCGCAAACTCATCAACGATGGCTGGATAGGTAAGCCGGTCGCGGCCACTGCATTCATGACGGGTCACGGCCCGGAAAGCTGGCACCCGGACCCGGAGTTCTTCTACAAAAAGGGCGCCGGGCCGCTTTTTGATATGGGCCCCTATTACCTGACCACGCTCATATCGCTTCTCGGACCTGTAAAGCGCGTTACCGGCTCAGCGCAGATATCGTTTGCCGAGAGGCTCATCACGAGCCAGCCGCATTATGGCACAAAGGTCAAAGTCGAAGTCCCGACGCATGTCGCAGGAGTGCTTGATTTCGCCTCCGGCGCAGTCGCTACTCTCGTCATGTCGTTTGACGTATGGGGGGCCAATCTGCCGCGTATCGAGATTTATGGCTCGGAAGGCAGCCTGTCGGTTCCCGATCCCAACACATTCGGCGGGCCCGTCCGCGTCATGCGCGCAGGCGGCCAGTGGGCCGAGGTTCCGCTTCCATTCTCCTACCCGGCCAATTCCCGCGGGCTGGGCCTCGCCGACATGGCCACTGCCATGCGTTCCGGGCGAGAGCATCGCGCCTCGGGGCGGCTGGCTTTCCATGTGCTCGACCTCATGCACTCGATTGTTGAGGCGAGCGACTCCGGACGGCATGTCAATGTCAAGTCCACCTGCGCGCAACCGTCGGCTTTCCCGCTCGGACTGGGTGCAGGCGTTCTCGACGACTAATCGGTGTCGGGGGATATAGGGCTCACCACCGATGATTTGATGAGTCGACGCTCCGTTCTATACGG
>CALMGO010000573.1 GCA_937863625.1 uncultured bacterium | reverse complement strand
GAGGATATCACAAGCGAGAAACTGGTCGAGGTCGGAGGCCTCCTGGACGAGGTGGTACTCGATGGTGGGCGATTCGAGCAGCGGAAAGCGCACGGGCAGGCCGAGGGCGGAGGCCTCGACGGCGAGGTCCATCATGAAAAACATGGCGTCCGGCTGGAAACTCATGGCCAGTTCCGAGATCGTGTAGAACTGGACGCCCCAGTTGAACTCGTTCTGCTTGATGGAGGTCTTGGTCAACTGGATACCCGGATAACCCATCAGCGGCGCGATGAGGCGCCGGTCGTGAGAGTTCACGAGGTCGACCAGGCGCGCAGGCGCGCCTGTGGAGGCACGGTGGGCATTCATGATGTCTCTCGCTTGTAAAAGAACGATTTTCGCGGCCAAAGAACTCGATGTCTATTATAGGAAAAAGCGCCTGTTTTACAAGGCCTGCGCAGATAAGCGCAATTGAAAAAGGTTTGACAAGAAAAAAGGCCCAATTAGAATAGGCGGGCTACTTTACGGCCCCCAAAAGGGGCGGTTCTTGCGACCGGGGACGGCTGATGCGGCTTCAACTGGTAGACAGAGTCATCGAACTGGAGCCGGGCAAGCGGATAGTTGTGTCAAAGGTCCTTTCCCGCGCCGAAGAATACCTTGCCGACCATTTCCCGAAGCGGCCGGTGATGCCCGGCGTGATGATGCTTCAGATATGCGTCGAGGCGGGGATGTGGCTCTTGCGCGAAGGCGGCCACGCGCCGTACGGCGCCGTTCTAAGAGAGGTCCGTAACATACGTTACGGCAATTTCTTCGAGCCGGGTAACGAGATGATCGCAACCGTGGAGCTCATGAAGGCCGAAGGCGGGAGATTTCAGTTCAAGGCCGAGGGGCACGTCGGGGAGAACAGGACTATTCAAGCGAGAATGATACTCGAACCGCTTTCGGTGGAGTCGCCGGACGGCAGGACTCTCGCGCGCGTAGCGGATAAGGTCAGCAAATCGCTTGACGAGCGTTGGGCGCTTCTGGCGGGAGCGAAATAAGGAGAAGAAATGGCGGTAATCGGCAAAAGCGCGATAGTGACCGGCGGCGCAAGCGGCATTGGCGAGGCCACTGCGAGGCTTCTGGCGACCGAAGGCGTCAAGGTCGTCGTAGCCGACCTCAACGAGGAACTCGCTCAGAAAACCGCAGCATCGATAGTCGAGTCCGGCGGCGAAGCGTCGGCCTTTAAGGCCAACGTCGCCAAGATGGAGGACGCCGAAGCGCTCGTCGAGTTCACCGTCGAAAAATACGGCGAAGTATCCATACTCATCAATAACGCCGGGGTCGTGCGCGATACGCTTCTGCCCATGATGTCGAGGGAGGACTGGGACCTCGTGGTGGACGTCAACCTCGGCGGATGCTTTAACATGATGAAAGCATGCGCGCGCCCCATGATGCAGAAACGCTACGGCAGGGTCGTCAATACCTCCTCGATAGCGGGGCGTTTCGGAGGGCGCGGCCAGGCCAACTACGCAGCGTCAAAGGCCGGCATTGACGCCTTGACGCGCGTCCTTGCGCAGGAGCTCTCCTCCAAGAAGAGAAATATCACGGTAAACGGCGTCGCCCCCGGGATGATAATAACGCCGCTGTCGCAGCAGGTGCGCGACCTCACGCAGGACAAAATCGTCGGACTCGTGCCGCTGGAGAGATACGGCACGAGCGAAGACGTGGCCAGAGTCATCCGTTTCCTCGTAAGCGAGGACGCGGATTATATAAACGGACAGGTGATCGTGGTTGACGGGGGCTTGAGCCTCGGGATCAAGTGGTAGAAAGAACCGGCTAAAGGGCCTTAGATTAACAGGAGATAGAATATGCCCAGCAGGGAAGATATCCATGCACAGGTGACCGACGTCATGGTTGATGCGCTTGGCGTAGACCCGGAAGAGGTTACGATGGAAGCATCGCTCGTGTCGGACCTTGGCGCGGAGTCCATAGATTTTCTGGACATCGTCTTCCGGCTGGAGAAGTCATTTGACATAAAGATACCGCGCGACGAGCTTTTCCCGGAAAACCTGACCGCCGAGGCCAAATATGTAAAGGACGGCACCCTGACTCCCGAAGGACTCGCGGCGCTTAAGGCCCGGATGCCTTACGCGGACATGAGCGAATTCGAAAAAGACCCCAAGGTCTCTTCGCTCGCGGACCTCTTTACGGTGGGGATGATCGTCCGGTATCTCGAAACAAAAGTATCCGCATAGCAAAAGCCGCGCGCCGGCGCCGGCCGCGCGCGCCTGTCAAAAGGCACTGTGCCGCGATTAATACAGGAGCGCCATGCGCTGGTTTCACGTTGACCGCTTTGAGGTCCTCGAAAAGAATAAGTACGCCAGGGCGGTAAAATGCGTATCGCTCGGCGAGGACCATCTTCACGACCATTTCCCCGGGTACCCCATAGTCCCATCCGCGCTTAATATCGAGTCGATGGCTCAGACCGCGGGCGTGCTGGCGGGCTACACGTACGATTTCAAGAAGAACGTGATACTTGCAAAGGTGGAAAAGGCGGAGTTTCCGGTGATGGTCCGGCCCGGGGACAAGATGGTGATAGAAGCCTGGCTTGACGAGATAAAGCCTGAAGGTTGCTGGACGCATTCAAAGATATCGGTTGACGGCCGCGAAGTGGGCTCGGCCAATATCATATTTGTGCATCTCGAGGACGTGTTGCCTGAGAGTTTCGTCTTCACGGAGAACTTCATGGACCTCCTCGAGTCAAGCGGAGTCATCTGACGGGGAGATGCACACGATGCCGCGCAGGGTGGTGGTAACCGGGGCAGGGATTATAAGCCCCCTGGGTCATACCGCCGAGGAGCATTTCGATGGGCTTCTGGCGGGACGGTGCGGCATATCTCCCATCACGGCTTTTGAAGTCGGCGATTTCCCCGTAAAGTGCGCCGGCGAGGTCAAGGACTTCAAGGGCAACAAATACCTCAAAAACCGCAAAGCGCTCAAAATGATGGCGCGAGACATCCAGTTGGCGGTGGCGGCCGCGAGCCTGGCGGCCCGCGACGCAGGCGTTTACGAATCCAGTCCCGACCCGACCCGGATGGGCGTCTCAATGGGGGCGGGGCTCATACCGACGGAGCTCGATGAACTCGGCGCGGGCGTAGCGGCAAGCATCGGCGAGGACGGGAGATTCGACCTCAGGAAATTCGGCAAAGACGGCCTCCCGAACATTTTCCCCCTGTGGCTCCTCAAGTACCTTCCCAACATGCTCAACAGCCACATCGCGATTGAATGCGACGCACAGGGGCCCAATAACTGTATAACTTCCGGCAGCGCAAGCGGAGTCCTCGCGATAGGCGAGGCGGCCCGCATCATCGAGAGAAACGATGCCGATATCATGATTGCCGGCGCCGCGGAGACGAAAATCCATCCGCTCTCCCTTGTCCGGCTTTACCTTGCGGGCAGGCTGTCCCAGGCCAGCGACATCTGCGAGGTCGGCACGAGGCCCTTCGGAGTGGGACGCGAGGGGATGGCCACAGCCGAAGGGGCAGCGGTGCTGGTGCTCGAAGAGGCCGAGCATGCTCTCGCGCGCGACGCTCGGATATACGCCGAGGTCGCGGGATTCGGCGCGAGCTGCGGCGGCCAGCTTGTAGACGAGGTGAGCGCCGACGGGCGCGGCGCCGTGGAGGCGATGCGCGCGGCGCTTGCCGACGCAGGTGTGGACGGCACGGAAGTTACGGCGTTCTTCGCGAACGCATCTGGGCTCAGGGAAGACGCTTTAGAGGCAAAGGCGATAGCCGCTGCGGCCGGCGAAGGCACGAGAGTCACGGCCACCCGCGGCGCGACGGGCCACATGATGGCGGCCGCAGGCGCGGCCGACGCGGTGACGGCGGCTTTGGCCGACATCCGCGAGGTCATATGCGCTACGCTCGGCGCCGGCGAAATCGAACAACTC
>CALMGO010000572.1 GCA_937863625.1 uncultured bacterium | reverse complement strand
ATCTTGACGCGGTAATAGACGCCGGTGCGATAAGAATAGGAGATGTCTTTAAGGTCATACGCGACACAGGCGGCGTCACGGACGCAGAAATGCTCAAGACATTCAACATGGGCGTGGGCCTTGCGATTGTGGCACGCGAGAACGGCGCTCGAAAAATCATGGAGCATCTCGCCGCGAAAGATGTCGAGAGTTATGTAATCGGGCGCGTCACTGCAGCGAGACAAGAAGCCCCCGCCGGGCAGTCGCACGGCAGAGTCATCATAGAAGGGGCGCTCGACTGGGGGCAGGCGGGGAAGGGCAAAGTCTGAAACGACGTAGAGACTGAGCGACTCCGGGGAAAAGATGTCCGGCTGAAGTGTCAGAGCACCACAGCGGCGGCAACGCGCAAAGCGGCACTTGACGGCCGGGCGACGCGCGATAAAGTGGCGAAGGTGGAATCTGGTCAACAGGAGAGAGAAATGGCTGAAATGCTGTCGGTGGTGTACGCGAAAGGATTTCGCGTGGGTTCGGGGCGAGGCGGGCTCAAGAGCAAAGGCGACGACGTGATGCTTTTAGTGGCCGATGAGCCTGCGGCGGCCGCGGCGGTATTTACGACGAACAAGATGTTTGCCGCGCCCATCCGCTACAGCAGAGAGGTCGCAAAGTCCGGACGCGTTAAGGCAATAGTGGCCAACGCGGGAAACGCCAACGCCGCCACCGGAGACGCCGGATACGCAAACGCGCGCGAGATGGCGAAGATCGCGGCGGGGTACGCGTCGTGCGACGCAGCGGAAGTATTCGTCGCGTCGACGGGCGTCATCGGCAGGCCGCTCGACATGGACAAGGTGCGCGCAGGCGTAGAGGCCGCGGCAGGGAATCTCGGCTCGGACGTAGCGGCGGCCGAGGCCGCAGCGCGGGCCATCATGACGACAGACCTCGTGCCAAAGTCTTCACAGCGCTCGGTCACGATAGACGGCTGCGAGGTCCGCGTCGGCGGGATAACAAAGGGCAGCGGGATGATATCGCCAAAGATGGCAACGATGCTTGCCTTTATCACGACGGACGCGGTGATAACAACAGCCACGCTTCAGAAGGCGCTTCTTGAGGCGACGGAGGTGTCGTTTAACCGCGTTATCGTCGACGGCGACATGTCGACAAACGACTGCGCGTTTGTCCTCGCGAGCGGCAAGTCAGGAGCCGCCGAGATAAAGGCGGGAACCGCGCAGTACGATTTATTTGTCAATGCGCTGTCTGAGGTCGCAGTGGAACTGGCCAAGCAGATGGCCGCCGACGGCGAAGGCGCGACGAAGCTCGTGACCGTGGAGGTCACCGGCGCGGCGGACAACGATGCCGCTGCAAAGCAGGCACGGGCTATTGCCATGAGTCCCCTGGTGAAAACAGCCCTTTTCGGCTGCGACCCCAACTGGGGCCGCGTACTCGCGGCGGCGGGATATGCAGGGGCGCCGTTTGAAGAGGGGAAGGCCGTGCTGTCCTTTAACGGGGTAAAGGCGTTTGATAAAGGCGTGCCGCTTCCCAAGACAGGGCCGATAAACGACGTGATGAAGGAACACGACATCACGATAGAACTGGCTCTGGGACTGGGTAAGGGCGCGGCGGTCGTATACACGTGTGATTATTCGTATGACTATATCAAGATAAACGCGGAGTATCATACGTAGTGTCCAGGGCACGGCACGCCCCTCCACAGGCGGGTAAACGTGCCCCTACGTAAACCAAGGCACGGCAAGGCAGGCGGAGTATAACACGTAGAGACCTGAGAGGCAGGGGGACACTATAGTGTCCCCGAGAGGATGAACGGGATATGGGGGAGGGGTGCGGCGGCGCTAAGCCGAAACGCGAAAGGAAAAGGGGATAATTCCAGCGGGTCGGATCCCTCGCAACAATTCGCATACAGACAACCGGTCCGCAACCGCCGCACCTTGTAAGTTAAACGAATGAGCGGGACAAAAGTTCCGTAAGAAAATCAGGAAAAACACGGCAATTGAAAATAGGCTGTTTCGGATGAGGTCACAAGAGATGTCAGAGGCAAAAGGCACAAAGGCGATGTTCGACGCGGACGGCGCATTTATCGACCCGCGGGGGCTTCGTCGCGCTAAAAGGCTCAATATCCTTTCGGGGTCGATGGGGTCGCTGTGGTTCGCGCTGTGCCTGGGTTCGTACTTTCAACTCTTTGCGAGAAACCTGGGCGCGACGGACCTCGACATAGGGCTTCTGGCGACGATACCGTCGATGGCGGCGGTATTTCAGATCGTCAGCGCGTACATGGTCGAGCGGCTCGGCAAACGCAAACCGTTCTGGGCGGTGGCCGAATACACGAGGCGGCTCGTGCTGGGCCTGATGATGATTTTGCCGTTTGTATTCGCGGACGATATGCGCACGGCGGTCGTGATACTGCTCGTGCTTTTAGGGATATCGAGCATACTGGGGACGGCGGCATTTAGCCCCTGGTATTCGTGGATGGCGGACATCATCCCGCAGAAGGAGCGAGGGAGGTTTTTCGGGATACGGTCGGCGGTGATAAACGTCGTGATTATCATATTCCTGCCGCTATTCGGGGGGATACTCGACAGGTACAGCGGCGACGAGCAGTGGACTGGCTTTGCGATAGTATTCGGCGCGGGGACGATACTGGGACTACTCGACCTCACGACGCACTGCTTTATCCCTGAGCCGCTGATGAAGAAGGAACGCGAGGGGATAGACCTCGTGACGATGATAGCGAGGC
>CALMGO010000571.1 GCA_937863625.1 uncultured bacterium | reverse complement strand
CCCTTCGCTGCCGGCGGGGCTTGTCGCCGAGTGGGGGATCCCCGGCCGCGTGGACGGTGCTTTTGTAAAGCCTCGCGTTGTGGACTGCATAGGGTCTGATAGAGTCGTCGTAATTGACCGCTCCGGCAGGGTTCAGTTCTTCAGTCCCGACGGCGTCTTTCTGGGAAAGTTCGTCCTCCGGAATACCGAGCGCGGTTTCCCCACCGGGATGGCCGTTTCGCCCGACGGCAACCTCTGGGTCGCTGAAACGCACGCCTACAGGGTCGGTGTCTACAAGCCGGATGGGACCGAGCTTCTTGCATTCGGTTCCCAAGGTGTCGAGGATGGGCAGTTCATCTACGTCACCGATGTAGCCTTGGGGCCGTCAGGGGAAGTCTATGCGTGCGATTTCGGTGGGCCCGACCGCGTGCAGAAGTTTGACTCCGCAGGACGCTTCCTCCTCAAATGGGGCGGCGCCGGCACTGAGCCGGGCATGTTCAATCGTCCGCAGGCCATGGCGGTCGCTCCTGACGGTTCCGTCTTCGTCGCCGACGCCTGTAATGACCGCATACAGAAATTTGACCCGGACGGCAATTGCCTCGGTGTCTACGGTTCGACAGGCGATGAGCCCGGCCGGTTGCGCTATCCGTATGACCTTGCCTTCGGCCCTGACGGACTGCTCTATATAGCCGAATACGGCAATTGCCGCATCCAGCGCATGACGCAGGACGGACTCTTCTCAGGCACGTGGGGGTCTATAGGCTCCCGTCCCGGTCAGCTCGCGCAACCATGGGCTGTAGCGTTTAATTCAACCGGCACCCTCTTGATCGTTGACAGCGGTAACAGCCGCGTGGTAGTGCTCGACCCGGCTAAAGCCCAGTGGTCGCCCATCTTGAAAGGCGGGTAAGTGTTTGAAAGGTTTGCACAGATAAGGTTTGCCCAGCCGCAGTGGCTGCTGCTGTTGCTGGTGCTTCCGCTCGTCTTCTACTGGGGGCGAAAAAGCATCGCCGGGCTGGGAACCTTCCGTTCCGTTTCTTCGCTTGTGGTGCGCTGTCTTGTCGCCGCTGCCTTGGCCGCGGCGCTTGCACGGGTCCAGCTCGTCCTCGTCCGGGACGACATGGCCGTTGCCTTTGTAGTTGACATGAGTCTGTCGATCCCTGCCGACAACCAGGTGACATCGCTCGATCAGGTCGCCTCCTGGCAGCAGCAAACGACGCGCGGTCCCGGCGACCAGGTTGCGCTTGTTACCTTCGGGACAAACGCCGCCATAGACCAGCCGTTTACGACCGAAGCCGTCGACACCACCGCTCTGCGCGCCGTTGTGCGGCCTGACCACACCGACCTTGCTGCCGCGATACGAACCGCCATTGCCGCGATGCCACAGACCGGGCGAAAACGCCTCGTGCTCCTGACCGACGGAAATGAGAATAATGGCGCTGCGGTCGCCGAGGCCGCCACTGCCAAGTCCTCCGGCGTCAGAATCGACTGTCTGCCCGTGCGCTACGGCTACGACCACGAAGTCATGATCGAGAAGATCATAGCCCCTCAGGAAACCGCGGCCGGCAAAACCGCAAGTGTCTCCGTCCTCGTGCGCGCGTTCAATCCCGCCGACGGGACCCTGCGCCTTTTCGCCAATGGCGTCCCCATCGCCGAGCAGGAGGTCCACCTTAAGCCCGGCATAAACGTCTACGTCATAGAGCGGCCGCTGGAATCGTCCGGCGTTTATGACTTCAAGGCATCGATCGACTCGGCCGACGACAACCTGCATCAGAACAACACCGCCACTGCCTACACAATAGTTCGCGGCGAAAAGAAAGTCCTTATTGTCGAGGGGGGCGATGACGATGCGGCCACTCTTGCCCAGGCCCTCCGCGGCGACAAGGTCGCCGTCGATGTCATAAAACCCGCCAATTTCCCGAACGCCTTGAGCCTGATGACCGGCTACGACACGGTCATCCTTGCCAACGTCGCCGCTTATGACCTGCCCGCCGAACAGATTCAGACCCTTGCCGCCGCCGTTAAGGACTACGGAGTCGGACTTGTCATGGTCGGCGGCCCCGATTCATTCGGCGCCGGCGGCTGGAAGGGCACCCCTGTTGAAGAAGCGCTGCCCGTCGAGATGGACGTCAAGGACCGGCAGGTCGTCCCCACGGGCGCTCTCGTCATCATAATGCACACCTGCGAGTTCGCCGACGGCAATCGCTGGGGCATAAATATCGCAAAGGCCGCGCTCGACACCCTCGGTCAGTATGACGAGTTCGGTGTCCTCCATTACTCCTATCAGATCGGCGGCGAGAGATGGCTTGTCCCCCTTGCCCCCGTGACCGACCGGGGCAAAATAAAGGCCGTCATAAACCGCATGCAGGCCGGCGATATGCCCACTTTCGTCACCACCATGCAGATGGCCGAGGCCGCCCTTGTCAAATCGCAGGCCGCCGTAAAGCATATTGTCATTATCTCCGATGGTGACCCCAGTGCTCCGGCGCCTTCCTATATGCAGCAGCTCGCGGCAAAAAATATCACCGTCAGCACCGTGGCCGTCTTTCCGCACGGCGGCCAGTCCACCGGTAACATGAAAGCCATCGCCCAGTTGTGTAACGGCCGTTTCTACCAGCCCGCCTCTGCCAGTCAGTTGCCGCAGATATTTATCAAGGAAGCCCGCACGGTGCGCAGGGGGCTCATTTTCGAAACGCCTTTTATCCCCACCATGGTCATGAACACCGTGCCCCTAACCGGGTTTGCGCCCGGCGCCTTCCCGGAATTGCTCGGTTACGTCATAACCACGCCAAAGCCGCTCGCGGAAGTCCCGCTCCTCACGAATAACGACGACCCTCTTCTTGCTCATTGGCAGTGTGGGCTTGGCCGGGCCGTCGCCTTTACCTCCGACGCCAAGGCCAAGTGGGCCTCAAAGTGGGTGGCCTGGGGCGAGTACCGCCGGTTCTGGGGCCAGGTTGTCGAATGGGTCGAGCGCAAGGTTGAGACCGGCGAGTTTACCACCAACTGCGCCATCAGGGGTGATACGGCCACCATCTCCATAGACGCAATCGATCGTAGCGGTGAATACGTCAACTTTCTACAGTTCAGCGGCACCGTCCTCTCGCCCGATGCTCAGGCCGCGCCGCTCAAACTCGAGCAAACCGCTCCCGGCCACTACGAAGGGACCTTCCAGACCGACGAAATCGGCACTTATCTGCCGATTGTCAGTTACACCGACTCCAAAGGCGCCGCGCGCACCTACAGCACCGCCGTCACGATCCCGTTTTCGCCGGAGTACCGGGCCCTTTCGACCAATGACGTCCTGCTCAAGCAGCTGAGCGACCTCACAGGAGGAAAGGTCATTGCACCCGAGGTCGACGTCTTCAGGAGGGATTTCCCAGCGCAGGCGTCGTACAGTGATATCTGGCAGTGGGTCCTTGCCGCGGCCTGCGCGCTTTTCCTGCTCGATGTGTTCTTGAGAAGGGTCATCATCGACTATGCGGCCGTCTGGGAGGCTTTCCGTGACGCCGTTTACTGGCTGCCATACGTCGGCAGGCGCCAACTCGCAGGCGAGCGTATCGCGTATACTTCGACCCTTCTCTCCGTCAAGAAGGTTACTCGGGAACAAAGGCAGGAATCCGCCCGCAAGTTCGTAGGCGACGCCGAGACGCCCCTGGTGCCCATCGAGGAGATAGAGCGGGACCAGGCTCTCACACGGTCGCGCGCGCGCGCCGAAAAGATCGATCAGGCGTCAGCTCCTTCCAGCGAGGTCACGAAGGCCGGCGAAGATACCTTTACCGGCAGGCTCCTCGAGGCCAAGCGAAAGGCCCGCAAAGACAGGAATATCCCTGAGGGATAGAACTCGATAGCAGAAACCAGCCCGGCCTGTGCCGGCAGCTACAACAGATCGGAGGAACAAAGATGAGCGTAGAAAATGACGCCGCGGAATTCAGGCGTGTTTACGGCGATGTGAAGACACAGGTCAAGCGCTGCATCGTGGGCCACGAGGAGGTTATTGACGGCGTGCTGTCGTGCCTTTTTGCCGGCGGTCACGCCCTCCTCGAAGGCGTCCCCGGTCTGGGTAAGACCTATCTCGTGCGCACTCTCACTCAGGCGCTGTCCCTGAAGTTCAACCGCATCCAGTTTACCCCCGACCTCATGCCCGCCGACATCATAGGCACCAATATCGTCGTCGAAAGTGAAACCGGGCGCCGTGCCTTTGAGTTTCGCCCCGGGCCGGTCTTTGCCAATATCATCCTCGCCGACGAAGTCAACCGCGCGACGCCGAAAACGCAGTCTGCGCTTCTTGAGGCCATGCAGGAGCACACTGTGACCTCGGGCCAGACCACGTACAAACTTGAGGAGCCCTTCCTTGTGATGGCCACGCAGAACCCCATCGAGATGGAAGGAACCTACCCTCTCCCGGAGGCCCAGCTCGACCGCTTTCTCGCCAAGCTCAACGTCCATTACTCCAACCGCGAGGAACTCATCACCATACTTGAGCGCACCACTCAGGGCGTCAACGTTACCCCCGAACCGGTCGCCGACGCAAAGACCATAATGAAACTTCGCGCCTTCGTTCACTCTGTAGTTGCCGCCGGCCACGTCAAGGATTACGCCGTCCGGCTCGTACTCGCCACCCACCCCGGCGGTCCCTTTGCCGGCGAGATGACCAACCGATACGTAAGGTACGGCGCCAGCCCCCGCGGCGCCCAGGCCCTCATGCTCTTTGGCAAGGTGCGCGCTCTTCTGGCCGGACGCTTCAATGTCTCTTTTGACGACGTAGCCTCAAGCGCTCTTGCCTGTTTGCGCCACCGTTTGATACTCAACTTTGAAGGCGAGGCCGAGGGCATCACCGCCGACCTCGTTATAAACGATATCCTTGCGAAAGTCTCAAGGACCAGTGAAGAGAGCGCTCTTCGATAGGGAAACGAAATGAGCCAGGCTAAACAGCCGACCGAAGGATTGCGAACCAGCGACGACGAAGGCTCGCTCCTTGATGACGAGTTTCTGGCCAAGATGGACCAGTTGTCTCTCGTCAGTCGCAAGATAATCATGGGCAAAATCCACGGCGAGCGCCTCACGCGTAAACGCGGCCAGAGCGTTGAGTTCGCCGACTACCGCCAGTACGTGCCCGGCGACGACCTCCGCATGATTGACTGGAATATCTACGGGAGGCTCGAAAAGCTCTTCCTGAAGCTCTTTCTCGAGGAAGAGGACCTCCATGTCTACATACTCGTCGACACGTCTGCCAGCATGCGCTTTGGCAAGCCCTCCAAGCTCTTCTACGCCAAAAAGGTCGCTGCAGCCCTCGCTTATATCGCACTGTCAAATTACGACCGTGTCGCCGTCGGGACGGTTACGTCAGGCCCCCCGGACATGCTTGCCCCTCTGCGCGGCAAGCGTAACGTAATGCGAGTTCTTGACTTCCTGTCGCGTATCAAGCCCGAGGGAGCGACTGACATGCAGTCCTCGCTCAAGAGTTTCGCCGTAACGCATCGTACCAAGGGTATAGTTATTTTCATAAGCGACCTTTTCGACAAGGCCGGCCACGAGGCGTATCTGAGATACCTCCTGGCGGGCGCCCATGATGTATTTGTCATTCAGGTCCTATGTCCCGAAGAGACCGATCCCGAACTCGCCGGCGACCTTACCCTCGTAGACGTTGAGGACGGAAATCTCACCGACATTACCGTGAGCGCTCCTCTCATAAAGGCCTACAGGGATATGCTCTCCGCTTTTGTCGGCTCGATCAAGGACTACTGCACGCGTCGTGGGATGACGCACATACTCGCGCGGACCACGATGCCGTTTGAGACGCTCATACTTGACTACTTGCGTCGTCGGGGGGTGCTGCAATGAATTTCCTGACGCTCGAAGGCCTTTCAAGCGCGGCCCGGGCCGCCGCCATAGGAGGCGCGATCGGCGCGATCGGCGTCCTTATAGCGATGTACTTCCTCAAGCTCAAGCGCCTCCGTCGCGAAATATCGAGCACCTTCCTGTGGCAAAAATCCATCCTTGATATGCGCGCCAACAGCCCGTTCCAGCGCCTGAGGCGAAACCTCCTGCTGTTTCTACAGCTTCTCATCCTGGTAGCGGCGCTTCTGGCGCTCGGACGCCCCGCGCTTCTTGCCACCGCTTCGCGGTCCGCCACGTACATAGTGCTCATTGACACCTCGGCGAGCATGAGTGCTACCGACGTCTCCCCCGACCGCCTCGCCCATGCCGTTGCCCGTGCCGGTCAGGTGATCGACGATATGACGCCGCGCGATTCGATGATGCTCATTGCCTTCGGGTCGCATCCGCGCGTTATCCAGACCCTCACCGATGACAAGGAAGCTCTGCGCGTGGCGCTCCGCGCGATTGAGGCGCAAGACACCCCCACCAATCTGCGCGAACCTCTCGAACTCGCCGGAAGCCTCGCCCAGGGCCTTTCCGATCCCAGGGTGATAGTCATCAGCGACGGCGGATTCAGTAATGAGCCGCTGCCTGAGGACTTCGGCGCGCCTCTGGAGTTTGTCTGTGTC
>CALMGO010000570.1 GCA_937863625.1 uncultured bacterium | reverse complement strand
CGTCGTGATGCCCTTCCCGGCGCTGATTACATCATCATCTCTGTTGACGTCGCGCGCAATGAAACCTGGGACTCCGACTGGCGCATCCCCGTCTCCCACGGCATACGCCAGGTCACCGGCGAACTCGGCGGCCCCGGCGGCCTCTTCCATTCGCTCCGGCAGATTCCCCTGCACGTCGAGATGGCCCGCGACATCGCCGATCTCTGCCCTGACGCCCTCGTCATGGTCGAGTCCAATCCGCTAAACCGCATCTGCCTCGCCATGACCCGCTTCGGCGGCCTCAAAAACGTCATGGGTCTCTGTCACGGCGTTGAGATCACCCAGTGGGCCCTCGGCCGCGTCCTTGGTCACGAGACAGACGAACTCCTCGCCACCGCCGCCGGCACCAACCATTTCACATGGATTCTCGACCTCCGACTCCAGGCCACCGGCGACGACCTCTATCCTGCGCTTCGTGACAAGCTCAAAGCCTACAAGCCCGATTTCTGGGCGCTCTCGCGAAAGATGTTTGACGTCTACGGCTTCTTCCCCTCTTGCGGCGACGACCACATCGGCGAATACCTCGCCTTCGCATGGGAGCTTGTCGGCATGGAAGGCCCGCAGACCGCAGACCGCGAAGAAGGCGCACAAGGCTTCCGCCGGTACCTGCGTCAGCAGGCCGCTTCCGACGGCCCTCTCACTCCTTTCACCGACAAACTCGGCGGCGGCCACGACGAGGAAAAGACCGACTTCTTCTTCACTCCCCGTTCATGGGTCGATACTCTTGCCTTCCCCATCATGGACTCTCTCCAGACCAACAAACTCCGCCGCATGCCCGCGGTCAATATGATAAATAACGGCGCCGTCCGGAATCTCCCCGCCGACGTCTTCGTCGAAGGCCCTGCCATGGTCGACTCCTCAGGTTGCCGCCTTGTCTCGATGGGCGACCTCCCGAAACCTCTCGCCGCTTTCTGCCGCCGCGACGTCGACCAGATGGAGGCCGCAGTCCACGCCGCCATGTCCGGCTCGCGTAACGCAGTCCTCCAGGCCGTCCTCCTCGACCCCGTCGTCGACTCCATCTCCGCCGCCGAAAAGACCGTCGACGAAATGCT
Organism: uncultured bacterium; assembly: GCA_937863625.1. Taxonomy (GTDB): domain Bacteria; phylum Planctomycetota; class DG-23; order SLPQ01; family SLPQ01; genus CALMGO01. The sequence continues at coordinate 8,537 of CALMGO010000570.1, read as the reverse complement.
CAAAGCCAACGCACCCTACCTCCCCGGTTTCAAGTAACAGGGAGTATCTCGAAATACAGAGGGGACGGGCCGCCGCCCGTCCCCTTCACCTTCAGCACAGTCCGTTACCCCGGGTGTTCTGCGGCTATTCCCCGCCCCTCATTATCTCCGCCGCCAGCGCCTTCCGCGCAGCCAGCCACTTCTCCGGGTCTCGTTCCCATTTGCCCGGGCCATAGTGCCCGTCATCCGGGACAGCCGCGTCATCAAGCGCAGCCTTTATTATGCCCTTCACGATCGCGTCCGCCTCCTCGCCCCTGCCTGCCTCTCGGAGCATCCACATGTATTCAAAATCCTGCATCCCGCGCCGCATTGCCTTAAGCCTGACCGAGGGCAGCACTTCCTTCACTCCCCACTTCAACCCCGGATAAAAAAGCACCCCCTGTGAATTCGTCCCCCATCCATGGTTCACGCCTTCTGTCCATATGTCATCCGTATTCCACGCAGTCCCGAGGTAGATGAAAAGCGTATCCAGACGGTAACCCCACGCAATCCACGGCCACGTTGTCAGTGCCACGCCGTCCATATCCAGCGCCTCGCCCCCCTCAAACGGCTCACTCCCCTGGTATATCCCCACCCAGTCGCCTCGTTCCTGCAGCCCGTCAAGCGCGCCGCGCTGCATATAGTCTCCCGCGATAGCCCAGTGGTTCACGTACTCTTTGAACTCTTCCACCACCTTCGCCCCGTTGACTCCAAACGCCTTGTAAAACGCCACGCACCTGTGCACCTGGGGAGCCACTTCTTTGAGTACCTCACAGTGTTGCTTGATCCATCCATACCTGTCCCCCCTCGGCTCGTCCGCCACGTACACAAATGCATTTCCCAGATCCCACCCCTTCGCGTCCCAATGCTTAATCGTCAGCTGCAGCGCCTTGCGAAAACTCTCCGGGTCCACCCTGTTCCTGTACCGCGTGCTCGACGGCCACCCGTCGTAACTCTGCGGATTTACCGGCAGCGAAAATATATTGACCGGCAGTCCGTCGTCAAAGGCGCTCCCGTCGAGATACCCGCCAAACCTCTTGTCGTACGATGCCCAGTCTATCTCGAGCTCTGCTCCCTTTCCGGTCGAGTCTGGTATCGGCGTCGTGTAGTGCGTCGTCGGTGTCACCTTATGTGCGCGGCACATCCGGTAAAATTTCCGCTCCAGTGCGAGGAATTCATCGCCCACGATGCCTGTCCGCCTGTCAAATTCCACCCCGTTCTGCTCCGCCATCGGCTCGTTGTACCCCACCCGCCATCTCAGGTGACTCGCCGCCGGAAGTTCAAAGTCCCATACCGTCAGTTTCACTTCCAACGTCCGTAGATTCACTCCCTCGCGCGTCACCTCTACGCGCCCCTTGTATATTCCAGCCTGCGTCCGGGGCGGTACCCGCACGTCCACCCACGCCGCCTGTACCATGCCCGCCTCGACGTCAAACGTTCCTCGCCCGTCGATTCTCATCGGTATCAACCCGTCCGGGTACATCCCCGGCCCCATGGAGTACTGCGGCGACTTGCTCGGCTTCTCCACTTGCGTATAAAACTCCACAAAAAACTCCACCCCCTCTGCGGGCACTTTGCTCTCATCGCCCACCAGGTCCGACGCCAGCAGCCCTACGCCCGCGAGACCTCCGGTTCCACCTTCTACGACCACCCGAAACGCGACATATTCATTCGCCGCGGCAAAGAGCTCCACCACCCCCGTGCTCCCGTCCCACGCCGCATTCTTCTCCCTGTATCCTGCAATAGCACTGAGCACCAGCGGCTTCCCCCACCGGTCGATCTTCGTCATATCATCGGCAGCCCACACCGCGCCCGCCTGGGCTGTCGGTCCCTCTCCCTCAGCCCCTGTGCCCACCCCGGACGCACACGCTACCAGACATATCATCGCCAACCAGTCTGATAATCTCATGCTTGCCGCCTTTCCATGTTTGTCATTCTTATTCCGAGGGTCATAACATGCTCGCCTTGCGCTCCTCGCCCAATATGCGAATTACGCCCGTGAATGCAAGTGGGACTCAACGTCAGGTTCCGCCGTAAGGGTGGCTATTCCTGCACTTGCCTTTCTTTGCGCCCTGTATGGGGCCTTTTCTACTCCCCTTTACGTGCCCGGTTCGCATGTCGCCGTTTCCTGCATGACAGGTTCAGCCTTAGTCTGTTTATTGCATTTGCGCCGCCGGACGTTATGCTCTGCTGCATTCTGACTCACGGGCAATGGGCTTCCAGTGGTCAGTGCAGGAGTTTTGAGAGTTTGCGCTGAAAACGCCGGCGCATGATTGGAGTGCTTGAATGCCGACAGACGGTATCCAGCCCGGCGGCGAGGAGCGTTTCTCCTGTGACCCCCCCGCCCGCGTTACCCTCACGGAAAAGGTTTTCTATGAGGGGCACGAGAGTTTCCAGATCGATACTCCTCTCTGCCGTTGGGTCTATCACAAGGCGGGCGCAGGTTTCGCGGCGCTCATCGACACCGACGGCGCCGACTGGATACGCTATCGAAACGTCCCCGAGTCCTGCGCATCCGGCTGGTATCGCGGCATCCCCAACGCCGTCAACCCCGAGGATTGCTTTCACCCCGGTCGCGACACCTGTTCAAGCGTTATCGAACAAAGCACCGCCTCCCGTGTCACCATTCGCTCGCGCAGCAACGACGGCCTCTGGCAATGCCTCTGGGACATCCGCAGCCGCTTTGCGGTCTTGACCATGCTCAAAGTCGCGCACGACTATTGGTTCCAGTACGAGGGCACCCCCGGAGGTCGTACCAGCGAAGGTAACTTCATCGTCCTGTCCGACGGCTCCCGTGTCGCCGCCACCCTTGACGGCTTCACCAGGGCCATCCCCGGCGAAAAGTGGTACTACACCGGCGACCCCTCTACAAAAAAGGCCCTCTTTTTCGCCTCCTGCGAAGGTAACACCGTATGCGACAGGTGGTACCGCATGGAGGGGCCCGACGACGACCCCGAAGGCATGATTATCTCCGCCTTCGGCCGAGGCGCCGGCGTCGAGTGCAAATTGAAAGAGACTCCGCGCCGCTTCATCGTCGGCATTCTTGAAGATAATTCTTTCAATGCCGCCTCCGCCGTGATAAAGGCCGCATTGGACGAAGTCCGTGCAGAGCCCGTCGCGACTCCAGAGCCGTAACTCTTCTCGCTCTGTGGCGCGCGTGGCCTGTCTGCAACTGTTGGCGTTTCTCAAAGGAGATATCCGATGACGCGAAAACTGTCCTGCCTTTTCGCGGCCCTCTTTGCCTTGCTGGCGCCGGTGGCCCTTGCGGCGTCTGCCGACAGCCCCTCTATTACCATCGATGCCTCCGGCGAGCTTCCGATTGTCACCCTTGAGACTTCCGTCTACACCGCCGTCATCCGCGTCAATCCCGGCGGCGGTGACTTTGGCAACGAACATGCAATCCGTGACTGGACTCTTAAGTCCTTCGGTATCGACCAGGTCGACGCCTTCATCGACGCCTGCGCGCAGCGCGGCCCCTTGAAAAACGCGAGACTCGTCAGCGAGGACGCCGATTCCAAAACCGTCCGCCTCGAATACTCCGGAAAGCCTGACGAGATTATCGCCGTCTCCGAACTCACCATCTACCGCGACAGCCCCGTCATTCGCATCGACTACCTCCAGTACCCCTCCTGGACCAATACCGTCGACATCGGCGCGCCCGGCGGCCTCGACTCCGACTCAAAGGACTGGAAATCCCGCGCGTGTACCCGTGTCCACGGCCAGAAGGAGTATAAGGAGAAATACGGCCGCGACCTCGTCTTTCACGAGGAGAGTTACTGGAACACTTTCGACGAGCCGCAGAAGGACACTGACCCCGTAGACGGCGGCCCGCTGAACTACAACGGCCATCTCATCATGGCCGTCGCCGACCTTGAGAGCGGCATCGGTTTCGGCCGCGTCATGCCTGTGAAGACTCCCGGAAAAGGCGGCATAAGCATCCTCAAACTCCTCTGGAACCAGGGCTTCGAGTGTTTCGCCGCAACCGGCGATGACGACCGCCCCTCATACACCGGCTACATATATGTCTTCGCCACGGGCCTCGATGAGGCGATGAAAATCGGCAGGCATATCGCGGATGGCGACATGCTTAGCGGCTCATGTTTATCCGGTGTGGACGAGCAGGGTGAGCGCACCGTGCACAGCGGCGACTGGTGGAAGGTCGATGAAGTCAACCACACCGTTGAAAACGATGTAATCGCCTACGGCTACGGCGAGCCCGATTTCAAGATGTATCCGACGCACCGCTCGCAGACGGCGATTACCTCGCTTGTCATAAAGTCCCTCGGCGAGGACCAGTTGAAGACTCTCGGCAACCGCGACGGCTATATCGATTCGCAGATGGGCGCGCAGGAGTTGGAGACGTTCCGCTTCTTGTCCGCGACCGACGACTGCGTTGAGGTCGAGGTCGATTACAGGTGCTGGGGGCGCGCAGCGGGAGACTGCCGCAAAATCGAGCGTGTCTATAAGGGACTCGGCGTCATCGAGATGGATTATGTCCTGTTCGAAAACATGAACTGGGAGGACTGCGTCATCCCGGGGCAGACTGAGGACGTCGCCTTCTATCTCTATGGTTCGGACATCCCGGATAAAGAGTGGAAAGCGTACTCGAAAGCCGAGCGCGAAGAAGGGGAGGAGCCGCTCATACGCCGCTGCGTCGAGTCGCACGGCGGCGACTGGGAAGCCGTGAAGATTAACGGCTGTTATATCTACGGGTACTATAATACTGTAAACGGTCGCGGCGTCGGCTGTGTCATTCCCGCCGATATCAGCGACGAATGGAAACTCTGGCACGACGATGACGCCCACCGCGGCATCGGCGTCCTCGAAGCGTTCCCCTGGATCGATAGAGAACCCTTCCCCTTCAAACGATGGGTCTACGTCGTCACCGGCGGACGCGAGGAGATGGAGCGCACCGGCAAGGCCATCGCCACATCCCGCGGAGTCGCCGGCCTCCTTGCCAAGTAGTCTTTCCTTGCCGTGTGGCACAGGATATCCTTGGGACATTATGTAGCTTGTCCTCCTCAGGAGGGGCCTGCTCTGAGCTTGTCGTGAGCTTGTCGAACGGGCTTGTCAAGGCTTGCCCGCCTCTGGCGGGGGGGGGCCGCCTTAGTTGTCTCACGTAGGGTGCGCCTTGGCGCACGCGGATTCTGTCGGTCCCCGAATTTGCCGCTTGCTCCATTCATCTATCTGCGATGGCCATGCGGAGATATGTGGTATTTCCCCGAATCTCGATTAATTTCCAGAATATCAGTGCCTTTGTGCCGTCGAAGAGACGTCAGTAAGTGTAGAACTAATAGAATCGTAAATACGTGGCATAACGCCTGAACTGCGGAGGTTTTCAACTTTTAGCGGTTTATCGAGTGATGACACGTTGCGGCTACCCGGGTATTCCTACGAAGGCACAGGCATACATAAACGCAGGTTTTACGTTGATACTCCGATTCGGGGGACATTGTGATAAAAACAACTGGCGTAATCTTGCTCCTTCTCTTCGCGCTCCTCTGCTTTGCCGAGCACGCTCAGACCACTGTGGCAAGTGTTGATTTGAAGGAAAGCTACGTTTCGATGGCGGCGGACAACGGGACGCTTGTGGGCGGCGATCCCCAGTTGGCACACGCCGCGCTGGAGACGTTTGAACTCTCCCCTGCGATATTTGTCGAGAACGACGGTCAGTGGGACAAGAGCGTCCACTATGGTTTCAGCGGCGAAAATATCAGTATCGCTTTCACAGATGAAGGCCTGGTGTTTGGGCTCATTGGCCGGAACGAGGTAACCGCGGATCCCGGGGACAGCGCGGCCATATCCAGTCATATCGTTCGAGCGCGATTCGCAGGCTCCAATCAAGTGTCGCCGGAAGGTCTTGAGCCTTCCGAATCGCGTATGAATTACTACGTAGGAAGCGACCATTCAATGTGGCATTCAAACGTGCCTTCATTCTACAAGATATGCTATCGCAATATCTACGACGGAATAGACCTCTACATCTGGGGACGCCGTTCCGGCTTGAAATACGAGTTCCATGTGGCGCCTGGCGCGGATTGGCGGCAGATAGTGGTCCAATATGAAGGCCTTGATGGTCTCTGGGTCGACGGCACGGGTGTCTTGCATGCCGAGACCGCCCTTGGCCAGATGGTAGATGACTCTCCGGTGGCGTACCAACAGACGCACACTGGAAGGACCCCGGTCGCGGCTCGGTTTCGGGTGATGGACCGCGCGTCCTATGGTTTCGATATGATGTCCGACTATGACCCGTCTCTTCCACTCGTAGTCGACCCCGACCTTGCCTGGTCCACTTACCTTGGCGGAGGGGCGGGCGACCTTGGCAATGACATTGCCGTGGACAGTGACGGCAACGTGTACGTCGCAGGATGGACACAATCCGGCACCTGGGCCTTGAGCCCCGACACCGCATTGTCAATCTATCTTGAAGGGGCCGACGCCTTTGTCGTCAAGCTCACCCCCTCCGGAGGTCACGCATGGTCTACGTACCTCGGCGGCGTCGATCGAGACACTGCTGATGCCGTTGCCGTGGACGCTAACGGCAGCGTGTACGTCGCGGGATGGACCGAGTCCAGCGGCTGGGCCTCGGGCGGATTCGACACGAGTTACAACGGGCGTTACGATGGTTTTGTCGCGAAACTCACCTCCTCCGGAGGTCATGCATGGTCCACTTACCTCGGCGGGACCTATTCGGATAGGGCCAACGGCGTTGCCGTCGACAATAACGGCAATGTATACGTCGCGGGAGACACCAAGTCCAGCGGCTGGATTTCAGGCGGCTTCGACACGATCTTTGGTCAGGACACAGACGGTTATGCCTTGAAACTGAGCCCCTCTGGCGCCCACGTCTGGTCTACGTACCTCGGCGGAGTGGACGATGATGGGGCCAATGGCATTGCGGTGGACACCGCCGGCTATGTGTACGTCGCAGGATATACCAGTAGTCATACCTTGTATGACGGTTGCGCCGTGAAACTGGATTCCGCCGGCATGCACATCTGGTCCAAGCTCATCGGCGCAAGTGAAGGTGATGATTTTGCGCGCGACGTTGTCGTGGACACTGCCGGCAACGTATACGTCGCGGGAGACACCTCGTCCAGCGGCTGGATTTCAGGCGGCTTCGACACGAGTTACAATGGTGGACTCGGAGACGGATTCATAGTGAAACTGAGTCGTGCTGGCGTCCGACTCTGGGGCACGTACCTTGGCGGGACTGGTGCGGATGGGACCAGCGGCCTTGCCTTGGATACTGCCGGCAATGTATACGTCGCGGGAAGCACCGGCTCCAGCGGCTGGGTCTCGGGTGGCTTCGACACGAGTTACAATGGCGACGTCGGAGATGGCTTCGTCGTAAAGTTCACCCAGTCTGGCGACCACGTCTGGTCCTCGTACCTCGGAGGGACAGGTGAGGATGGGGTCAACGGCCTTGCTCTGGACACTCCCGGCAATGTGTATGTCACTGGAAACACCAGCTCCGGCAGTTGGGTCTCAGGCGGCTTTGACACGAGTTACAACGGCTCGGGGGACGCCTTTGCGGCAAAAATATTGACGCTCTTCAGAGTGACGACTGTGAGCCTGCCTTCCGCCACAGTGGGTGCCGCATACTCGCAGGGGCTTTCGGCAACAGATGGGGTAACACCTTACACATGGTCTCTTGCCTCAGGCAGTCTCCCTTCGGGACTTCACTTGAGTGCCTCAGGCGTCATAAGCGGCACTCCGGCTGCGCCCGGAACAACGAGCTTTACTGTCAAGGCGACCGACAACCACACCCCTGCAGACGCCTTTGAACAGCCCCTCGGCATGGAAGTCGTTCCCGCAAACCTTCAAATACAAACTTCCGGCCTCGTGATCGGCCGGATAGGCACGCCATACAGCCAGACGCTCAAAGCGATAGGGGGGGGTACCCCTTACACGTGGTCGCTTGCCTCGGGCAGTCTGCCGCCAGGGCTTTCGCTGAGCAGTACCGGCGTCATAAGCGGTACCCCGACCGCCAACGGTGTCTCGAGTTTCACTGTGAAGGTGGAAGATTCCTGGACGCCGCAGGCAGTGGTCACACGGGACTTTTCCATGAAGATCGATAGCGTGGCGCCCGAAGTCACAGGAGTGGCGTTTATCCCCACGCCTCTAAGGGAAAACCGCGACGTCACTGGCACCCTTGTCGCCACCGCCAGCGACTTCAATCACGGGGATTCCGAAATCGCCGCAGCCGAATACTTCGTCGGCGCCGACCCCGGCGCCGGTCACGGCGTTGCCATGCACGCGGCTGATGGGGTTCTTAATAGTGCAACAGAAGGATTGTCGGCGACGGTCAACACGTCCTCCTGGGTGCAGGGAAGTTATCGCTTCTACGTCCGCGCCCAGGACCTTGCCGGTAACTGGAGCACCGCTGCAAGTATCCTTGTCCCTGTCGTCGACGGTGTCGCCCCCGGCAGGGTCACAAACCTCAAAGCCGTTGCCACAAATGACTTCGCAGGCCTTGCCTTTACCGTTGCTGATTCCTCAGACACCGCCCCCGGCGC
>CALMGO010000569.1 GCA_937863625.1 uncultured bacterium | reverse complement strand
AATGCCTCCCGCTCCCGCCAACCCAGTTGGCACCTCACCTCCCGGCCTTTCTCGTCGGGCATGGTTTTGCCGTCGTCGTCGATGGAGAGTTTCACATTCTCAATCCGGCACCACTTCTCGTCAAATGCCAGGTACGCCGCCACAGTGTCAAACAAAACGCTCGACTCGCCCTTCCCGTATCGCCCGCGCCCGCCCCATGCGTCGTAGTTCTCGATGACCGCCTTCGCCCGCGGCGCATCGCTCGCGGCCACGCGTGCGTACCTTGCGCCCGAGAGCACCATATCCCCGCACCCGTCGAGCGGCGCAATGGTTATCCCCCACGGCGCCGCCAGTACCGCGCGCGCCGCCGCAATATCCCGCTTGATGTTGTACTCGGCGTCGGCGCCATCCTTGCCGCCGTAGCCCCTGTATACGCTCCCGCCCATCGCCACGATGCGCGCCTTTTCTGCTACGCCCGGACTGCGTCTCAGCATCTCGGCGATGTTCGTCTGCGGCCCGATTGCGAGGATAACAGTCTCTTCAGCGCTCGATTCCACTTCCTCAATCGCCGCATCTATCCCGTCCTCGTATACTTTCCCGCCGTAAGACGACAGTTCATAGCCCCCCAGCCATGCCGCCTGCGCAAGCTCCTTCTTCCCGTTCTCCACTCCCGTCCCGACGGGTATATCCGTGCGGCCAGTGCGCTCCAGTATCTTTGCGACGAGCCTCGTCTTGTCATACACGCTGTCGGTCGCAGTGACGATAAGCCTCAAATCCACCTGCGCGCAGCCCAAAAGCATCGCCAGCGCCCACGTGTCGTCGATGTCGTCACCGATATCCGTGTCGAGAATGACCTTGACCGGTTCGCGCGCGGTTCCCTGTGAGTCAGCGTCAATCAAATGGTGTGACATGGTTTGCTCCTGATGGGGAATGTCCGCGCCCAAGACGGCGCTTCACAAAAGCATATTGTCTGAGGCGTGGTTTGCAACAGGTTTGGATAAGGAGCCGCGCTTTGCGCCGTGTGAAAGCCGAAATGCCGCGCGCGCAGGCCGCCGGATGTCTTATCTGCGTTCCTTCGGCGGACCCTTTATCACCCAGTCGGGATGTTTCTTGATTGTGGCGGCCAGGTCTCGAAATTCCTCGGCCGCAACCGACAGCTTGTCCACGAGGCCCACTGCCGATATGTAGAGTTCCGGGTCGGTCATCATCTTGCCGACCGTCCCCTGTCCGCTTTTTACCGCCACGGCCACGTCGTTGAGACTCGATGCGAGTTTCGCCACGTTGTCGGCCGCCTCGCCCAGAGACGCCGTCAGTTCGTCGAGGTTGCCCCCTTGCCTTGCGACCTGCTCCTTGACGAGAGCCGTCGTATCTTTCATCTCGACCCCGAGCGACTGGTATTCCTCGAAGAGCGCCGAAGCCTTCTCCATGCTTTCCTGCGCGGCGCCTGCCGCCGTCGTGAGGTTGTCCATGAGGTCGGGAAGTCTCTCTTTGAGTTGCCCGGCCACTGTGCTCGCGTTGCTCGTGAGCGCCTTTATGTCCGTGCGAAACTGCGCATCGCCCGTCAGTTCGTTCAGGTTTTCCGCCAGCACGATGAGTTTGTTGCCGACTTCGCTGACCTTCGCGTTTACGTCCGCGCTCATCCCGGCGAGGGTCTTTGTGGCTCGTTCAAGGTAGAAGGCAAACGTCTCTATACTGCCCTCCACCATCGCGCTGCCGTCTTTCGGAAGCGCCGCCGTGGCGCTTCCCGCTCCAAACTCGAGGTAGATGTTCGCGATGAAGCCTTCCTGCTTTATGTACAGAGCCGAGTCCGCGCTTATGTCCACGTCGCTGTTGATTTCCATCGTCATCACGACGCCGGCCTTGTCGTCGCTGAGCGTTATCTTTTTGACCCGCCCGACGTCAATCCCTAAAAGCCGCACCGGCGTCCCCTGGGTCGTGCCGCCCGCGTTGGCAAACGACGCCTTCACCATGTAAGTCCGCGACAGCACGTTCTTGAAACCGCCGAAAATGAGCGTCATCATTGCCAGCAGCAATAGCCCTATGACTGCGAAAAGCCCCACCTGGAGATCGCTTCGACGGTTGCCCATAATCCCCTCGTCTTTTCACGCGACTGTATATTAGAGATTCTACGCCATAAAGGCCGCACTGTCAAAGCACTCGACGCCCTAAAGGTACATCCCCAGCAGGAATACTATCGCCGCCAGCGCCAGGTAGCCCGCCAGAAGCGACCCTCCCGCCTTCAAAAACTCCTTCGTAAATCCCTCCCCGTCCTTGATCTTGAGCCCCGCGCTCACCGCGGCCACTATTACTATTATAGGCATCAGGTGGATTAGTCTTGTCATTTCGAGCCCTTTGCGTCCTCTGCCGCGACGTCATACGCGTTGGCCGCCACCACAAAATTGAGTAGCCCCGCTACCATGAGATACAAATCCGCTATCGGCATCCTCCCGGCCAGATCCGCCGCGCTCGCCGTTGCCTCTATCGGCGCCGTGCCCGTGACCTTCATCGCTATGCATGCCGCCAGCGTAAAGAGCCCGTTGCCTATTTCCGCGTAAAACTGGAAATGCGTCGGCGTAAAATACACGTTTCGCCAGCCGCCAAGCGCCAGCCCCGTCACTGCCGCCGCCAATATCGAAACAAAGAAAATGATGCCTTTTCGCTTCCTGCCCGTGTAAAAGTGCCCGAGCCCCGGTAGGAGCCAACCGGCCAAAAGTGCAGTGTATTTGCTCTTCATGGATGCCTTTTTCTAATGATATCCCCTGTCCGTGTCGCCGAATTATGCCCCCCATCCGCGATAAGTCAAGAAAACGCGCCTCCTCCGCCGCGTCACACTTGAATCCGGAGCCGTCAGCCCCGATAATACGCCTTCCTGAGCGACAGCGTTTCCTGACAGTTATTTCGGCACTTAAGGAGGTCATTGCCCAATGCATCTGGAAACCACCCGTTTCTCCTTTGCTCGCATACTCGCGGTTCTCTTTTCTCTGTTAATCCTTTGCGCGCCTGCCCTTGCAGCCGAGTACTTCGTCTCCCCGGCCGGCAACGACGCCAACCCCGGCACGGCCGCCGCCCACTTTCGCTCCATAGCCAGGTCCGTCATCACGCTGCGGCCCGGCGACACGCTCAATATCGGCCCCGGCACGTACCGCGAGTCCGTCATAGTCGCCCTGAGAGGCGCCGCCGATGCCCGCGTCACTATCCGCGGCGCGGGCCTGCCCGTCATCGAGGCTACCGGAGACTTTTGTCTCTCCGTGCTCGACAGTTCCTATCTGACCATCGAAGGCATAAAGTTCACCTCCGCTGCGCGCGCCGCCGTTCATGTCGCCCAGAGCCACCACGTCACTATCGAAGGCTGTCTCATCACCGACAATGCCCTCTACGGCATAGAGACCACCCTGAGCGATTATGTCTCTGTCTCCAAATCCGAGATTACCAACTCCAAATCCGACGCCCTGCTTTTCTCCTCGACCGACCACCCCGGCGTCCTCGACTGCACCATACGCGATAACGCCGCCTCCGGCATCCGCATATCAGGCGCCGCCGCAGAAGGTGGCGACGGCGTCGTCTCCGGCGCTAACCTTGCGCGAAACAAGATCATCTCCAATTCCTCCCTCTCCGGCGCAGCCATATCCCTCGACGGCGTCGAAAAATCCACCATCGAAAAGAACGTCTGCGACAAGAACCTCTCCGGCGGCATCGTCTCCTTCAAGGAAGCCGCCGCAAAAGCCGGCTCGGGCAATTTCTTCCAGGGAAACGTCGTCACTTTTGAAACCGGTGTGGGGCTTTACGGCATCAAGCTCGCCGACGGCTCTTTTGATTCGCGCCTCGAACAAAATACCATCGTCATAGATAACGGTCCCGCTGTTTACGTCGACAAGGCTTCCGCCAAGAAACTCGCCGCCTCGTTCAATTTCTACGTCACCCTCGGCGCCCCTGTTTCATTTTCCTACAAGGGCCTCATCCTCGATTTCGCCGCCTGGAAGGACGCTACCGGGCAGGACGCCGACAGCCACGTTACCGCTGCCTCGTCCACCCCCGGCGGAAAGTGAGGTCCCCGGCGTGGCTGTCTCGGACAAAGCGCCCGCCGCGAGCCGCAAGCGCCCGACGTTTCTTTTTGCCGCCGTCCTCGCCGCTCTGGTCCTCATATTCTTTCGCGCAGTAGTCTTCACCGGAGACGTCTTCTTTTTTCGCGACTTCGGCCTTTTCTTCTATCCTAAGCGCCTCCTTGCCGCCGCCGCAGTGAGAAACGGCACGCTGCCCCTCTGGGAGAGCCTTTCCACCGGCGGCATTCCAATCCTCTCCACCTACCAGGAGGCGGTTCTTTATCCGCTTTCTCTCATATATTACGTCCTGCCGATGCCGCGTTCACTGATGCTCTTTGTCGTCGCGCATTTTCTCATAACCGGTTTCGGCGCGGCGCT
>CALMGO010000568.1 GCA_937863625.1 uncultured bacterium | reverse complement strand
GAGCGGCTGGGTCTGCGTAAGTAGTACTCTTACGAATTGCGGATGGACTTTCCAAACACAAGAAGCGGCAACGCAACCCCCATCCTGCTGCGCGGAGGTTCGAGCGCGGCATGTGCCTCCCTATGGTGTAAGCACACACCCGGAGCGGATTTTTGCCATCTCCCCACGGAAAGCAACCGTCGCGCTGATGGTACGTCCCCAGGCACCTTCCAAAGAAAGAAAACGACAAATCGTATAAGTGAATAGAGGACAAGGCAAGAAAAGCGGAACAGGAGAGTACTGTGAATGCAAGCGCGGTAAGAGTGGAGAAGGAAATCGGCGGCAGGGTGTTGTCACTGGAGACAGGCAAGATAGCCAGACAGGCGGACGGCGCAGTAGTAGTGCGTTATGGAGATACGGTGGTGCTGGTCGCGGCGCAGGGCGCGTCGCCGCGGGAGGGGCTGGACTTTTTCCCGCTGACAGTGGACTACAGAGAGAAACTTCAGGCGGCAGGCAAGATTCCCGGCGGAAGGTTCTATAAGCGCGAGGGACGGCCTACGCACAAGGAAGTCCTCACTATGAGGATGATAGACAGGCCGCTGAGGCCGCTTTTCCCGGCGGGGTACCGCAACGAAGTGCAGATAATGGCGATGGTGCTGTCGGCGGACGCCGAGAACGACCCGGACATTTTGAGCATGATAGGGGCGGCGGCGGCGCTGTGCATATCGAGCATGCCCTTTGACGCGCCGGTGGGCGTGGTGAGGGTAGGCCGCGTGAACGGGGAGATGGTATTAAACCCGACATCGAGCCAGTTGCTTGAGAGCGAATTTGAACTGGTGGTATCCGCCAACGGGGACGACGTCGTGATGATGGAGGCGGCGGGCAAGGAAGTTCCTGAGGCAGTGATGCTCGAGGCGATCCGGTTTGCGCGCACGAGCTGCAGGGAAGTAAGCGACCTCATCGGCCAACTGGCCAAGATGGCGGGCAAGGAGAAACAAGTCGTCGAGGTCAGCGCGACCAACGACGCTGTTGTGGATTTTGTCAAAACAGGCTACCAGGGGCGGATGGACGAGGTTCTTGGGACGCCTGGAAAGATGTCGCGCGGTCATGCGCTGACGGCGATACGCGACGAGGCGGCGGCCAAGGCCGTAGAAGACGGGCTCGTCGAATCGGCGCGGGACCTCTACGGGCCGTTTGACGCGGTGCTTGAAAGGATCGTCAGGCGCAGGATACTTGAGGGCAAGCGAAGCGACGGGCGCGGCTGCCAGGACCTCAGGCCGATATGGAGCGAGGTCGCGTCGCTGCCGAGAACGCACGGGAGCGCGCTTTTCACGCGCGGCGAGACACAGGCGCTGGTCACTGTGACGCTGGGCACGAGCATCGACGAAGAGATGGTCGAGAGCCTCGGGGACGATTTCACGCGCAAGTTCATGCTTCACTACAATTTTCCGCCGTTCTCGGTGGGCGAGGTAAAGCCGGTTCGCGGACCATCGCGGCGCGACATCGGGCACGGGGCTCTGGCGGAGAAGGCGGTTCAGC
>CALMGO010000567.1 GCA_937863625.1 uncultured bacterium | reverse complement strand
GGCCGGTTCGTCGCGAGCCCTCTACGATGAGTTTCTGGCGATGTATGACGAGATGATGGCGAGGAAGGCCTTCGACACCGGTGTTGACCCTCATCAATGGGCGTCTCTGGTCGACACGCTCCCCGAGAAAGTCGGCCTCAAAGTGCTTCTCGCTCGAGCGGAAGGCAAGTGCGTAGCCGGGATGGTGTTTTCTCATGCAGGCGACACAGGTGTATACCTTCTTGGCGCCACCAGTGATGCCGGACTCTCGCTCAAGGGCTCGTACCTGCTGCAGTGGCAGGCGATACAGATGATGAAAGACGCGGGCTGTTCGACATACGACCTTGGAGGCATCGACCCCGATGGTAACCCCGGCGTTTACCATTTCAAATCCGGTCTCGGCGGGCGTGAAGTTCAGCACGCAGGTGTCTTTGAGTACTGCAGCAGTTCGCTGAGTAGGGCCGTTGTCCGTCTCGGTGAAGTCGCCCGAAAACTGCGTTCCAAACCGTCGCACAGGTCCAAAAGCCATGGATAGTACTAAAGCCTTCGAGAGCACTGCGCCAGGCGACGAGTGCCTGTCAGCCACGCATGTGGTCTACTCGGATTATGACGGCGCAGCCGGTATTGCCGTCGAGTGGGACGACCTTGCCTCTCGCGTGGGCTCGGACGTGTACAGCACGTACGATTGGTGCAGGGTCTGGTGGGAGTTCTACGGGGCGGGCCGTCAGCTCATGATCGTGCTCGTGCGAAAGGGGGACAGACTGGTTTCGGTCATGCCCCTGTTTCATGAGACGCTCTTCTCAGGCGGACTGCCGCTGAGGACTGTGCGCATAGTCGGCTGTGACCATACGGTGTCAACCTGCAACGTCGTATGTGAAAGCGGTTCCGAGCGTGACGCCGCGGAGGCATTGGCCCGCGCACTTGAGGAAACACGATTCCCCTGGGACGTGATTCAGCTTGCTGACTTCCCTGCTTACGCGCGGGACACGGACGTTTTCGCAAAGGCGCTGGGCAAGGCGTTCGCCGGTTGCAACGTGACAGTGAAGGCTGGCGGTGAGCACACTTTCTTTCCCCTGCCCGCCACCTTCGACGAATATCTCGCGAGCCTCTCCAAGAAGGAGCGCTCGCACGTGAGGCGCGATGAGCGCACGCTTGCGGAGGGCCACGAGGTGGTCTTCAGTGTTGAGAGCAGTCCTGCGGCACTCCCGGAAGCATTCCAGGAGTTTGTCGACGCGCACCAGTCACAGTGGCGTGCGAGAGGCAGGCTGGGGCATTTTGACGACTGGCCGCGTGCGCGGGAGTTCCATCGAAACGTGGTAGCCGCGCTGGCGAAGAACTCCAGAGTGTTCATAGCGGCCCTCAAAGTGGACGGCGAGACAGTGGCGCACAGGTATTGCCTGCGCTTCGGCCGTTTCCTGCACGCCTTTCTCACCGGCAGGGAGAAAGATGATGTGCTAGGAGGCGTTAACCTCGTTCGGCTAAGCTTCGCGCGCCTTATTGGATATGCCATCGACGACAAAGTCGACACAATAGACGCCATGCGCGGCTATTATGATTACAAGCTCAAGGCCGGCGGAACCCTCGGCCGATTGCAGTCCATAACGGTCAGGCGCCGCGGTATGCTGTCAGGCCTGCGCTTTGCGCTTGCGCGTCTTTCCGGATGGCTCATAAACAAGGCCTACTACAGGCTCTGGTTCATACGTATCGCACCCCGCATTGGCCTTGGAGGCCGTCCGCTTTGGGAAACCTGGATTCGTGCCATAAAATGAATGCCGAAAATACTGACATTGTCTCTTCCGC
>CALMGO010000566.1 GCA_937863625.1 uncultured bacterium | reverse complement strand
ACACTATAAATAGTGTCCCCGGGATTGCTTTATGGGGACATCACCCTCCAGTAGCGAGGCAAGCTCCTGTCCCCAACCGGAGGGCGGTTTGGGGGGATTGGGCTTGATTTTCGGGGGGGGAGCGGTTATTATTTCGGTTTCGCGAAAACTCCAGCGTAGGAGACATCTGGGGGCAGGGCTTTGTTTGAGACGATCAGCGAGAAATTTTCGGGTGTATTCAAGCGGTTGTCCGGCAAGGCGATACTGAGCGAAAAGAACATCGCCGAGGCGATGGGCGAAGTGCGTCTGGCGCTTCTCGAAGCGGACGTAAACTTCAAGGTGGTAAAGAGTTTCGTCGATACGGTGACGAAGAAGTCTCTCGGCGAGAAGGTGCTGAGGTCGATATCGCCGGGCCAGCAGGTCATAAAGATAGTCCACGACGAACTTGTGGAGCTGATGGGCCCGGTGGAGCCGGGGATACCGCACCCGGAGACGCCTACGGTAATAATGCTTGCCGGGCTGCAGGGAAGCGGAAAGACGACAACGGCGGCGAAACTTGCGAATTATCTTTTGCGCAAGGGGCGCCGTTCGATGCTGGTGGCCGCAGACGTACAGAGGCCGGCGGCGATAGAGCAACTGAAAATACTCGGCGAGCAACTGGGGCTGGAGGTATTCAGCCGCGAGGGCCGTCCACCGGACATATGCGCCAAGGCGGTGGAACGGGCGAAGCTCGTCGGGATAGGCGACGTTATAATAGATACGGCCGGACGCCTTCACATCGATGATGAGATGATGAAGGAGGTCAAGGAGATAGCCCGGCGGACGAGTCCGCACCAGATATATCTGGTGTGTGACGCGATGACGGGGCAGGACGCGGTCACAAGCGCGAAGGCGTTTAACGACGAACTGTCGCTTGACGGCGTGATACTGACGAAGCTGGACGGAGACGCACGGGGCGGCGCGGCGCTGTCTGTAAAGGCGGTGACGGGCAAGCCGATTAAGTTTACGGGCGTCGGCGAGAAGATTGACAAATTAGAAGAGTTTTACCCGGACCGGATGGCCAGTCGCATTCTCGGCATGGGCGACGTCGTGAGCCTGGTGGAAAAGGCAAAAGAGACGATCGACGCCGAGGACGCGGCGAAGATGCAGGAGAAACTGCTCAAAGCGGAATTTACCTTTGAGGACTTTCTCAAGCAGCTGGGCCAGATGAAGAAGATGGGGTCGCTGAAAGAGATCCTATCGATGATACCGGGAATGGGTTCGCAGCTGGGATCGCTAAACGTCTCGGACGACGAGCTGACGAAGGTGGAGGCGATCATCCACTCGATGACGGCGACCGAGAGGCGGCGGCCTGATATAATAGACGGCCAGAGGCGGCTGCGAATCGCGCGGGGGAGCGGGACGGCGCCGGAGGACGTGTCGGGCCTCCTGAAGCAATTTCGCCAGATGCGCGACATGATGCGCGCGGTCGGCAGCGGGCGGATGGGGATGGGTTCGCTTGCCGGGATGATGAACCCGGGCGCGCGGATGAAGCCTTTTAAGATGAGAAGCAAGAGAAAGAAGAAACCGCGCAGGAAGCGCTGAGGATAGTTGATCTGGAAGGGTTTTACGAATATACAAAGGAGAAGATTTTGGCGGTAAAGATCAGGATGAAGCGTTTTGGCCGCACGAACAAGCCGGCCTACCGGATAGTGGCGGCGGACGTCAGAAGCCCGCGTGACGGACGGATTATCGAGACGCTGGGTTCGTATGACCCGTGCGCTCCGGACCCGGCCAAGCAGGTGACGCTCGACGTCGAACGGGCGAAGTACTGGATGAGCGTCGGCGCGCTGACGAGCCAGACGGTCGCGGACATATTCAAGAAGAACGGGATACCGACGCGGCTTAAATAAGAGCACGACGGGACGGCGCTGATGCGCATTGACGTTATCACGCTCTTTCCGGAGGTATTCGCGGGATTTCTGGGACACAGCATACCGCGGATAGCGCAGGAAAAGGGGCTCGTCGAGGTGGGGCTCGTCAACTTGAGAGACTATGCCGACGACGAGCGAGGGACGGTCGATGACAGGCCGTTCGGGGGCGGGCCGGGCATGGTGCTGATGTGCAAGCCGGTCTTTGCCGCGGTAAGAGACGTGGCAGGCAGTGACACGGATGCGAAAGTAGTGATGCTCAGCCCGCAGGGGGAGCGGCTGACGCAGAGCCTCGCGCGGGAACTGGCGGGCGAAAAGAGGCTGGTGCTTCTCGCGGGGCACTATGAAGGATTTGACGAGAGGATACGCGAGGGGCTCGACCTCAGGGAAATAAGCGTCGGCGACTATGTGCTCTCCGGTGGAGAGGTCGCGGCGATGGTGGTGATGGACGCGGTGATGCGGCTTTTGCCGGGGGCGCTGGGGGACGAGCGCTCGACGGAGGAAGAGTCGTTTTCAGAGGGGCTGCTGGAGTATCCGCATTATACGCGGCCGCGGGAATTTGAAGGAATGACGGTTCCGGAGGTGTTGCTGAACGGGAACCATGCGGAGATAGCAAAGTGGCGCGCGGCCAGGGCGCTGGAGAGAACGCGGGCCAGGCGCAGGGATCTTTTGGAGAAGTGACCCAGTTAGGAGCAAGAAGGTGAACGAACTTATCAAGCAGATCGAGAAGGAATACCAGAAAGAATCGGTGCCCGAGTTCGAAGTGGGCGACACGGTTGACGTGCACGTGAAGATCATCGAAGGCGAGAAGGAACGCATTCAGATCTTCTCAGGCGTCGTGGTATCGAGAAAGCACAGCGGTACGCGCGCGATGTTTACGGTCCGCCGGATCGTGCAGGGCGAAGGGGTGGAGAGGGTTTTCCCGCTTCACGCGCCGAGCATCGTGGAGATCCAGGTAAAGCGCCAGGCGAGGGTGAGACGCTCGAAGCTCTACTACCTGAGAGACCGCACCGGCAAGGGCGCGAGGCTCAGAGAGCGGCGCTACGTGTCGAGCAAGAAAACCGAGTAGAATTGGGGAGCTGGGTAAAGCGCCTGTTTGGAATAAACCGCGAAGATGCGGCGATAGAAGATACAGCGGCCGCCTGGGAAGACCGGGCGGCCCGCTTTCTTGAGGGGAAGGGGCTCAAGGTCGTCGCGCGCAACGTCAGGTGCAGGCGGGGGGAAATCGACATCCTGGCTGTCGACTGGGACGAGGTCGTATTTGTCGAGGTAAAGGCGAGGCGCAGCAGGGCGTTCGGCGGGCCTGAGTACGCGATAGACGAAAAGAAAAAGCACAGGCTCGTGTCAGCGGCAAAGGAAATCGCCGTGAGAGAGAAACTCGACGGCCGGGCCATGAGATTTGACGCGGTGCTCATATTCACAGGCTCGCCCGAGCCGGAAATCACTCACATCACCGACGCATTCGGCGAGAAGACGTCATGAACGACACTGACGCGAAACTGATCGATTCGCACGCACATCTTGATTTCACGCAGCTATCGGGGCGGCTCGACGAGGTAATGGCAAACGCTGCCGCGGCAGGCGTCGAACACATCATCACAATCGGCATCAATTACGAGACGGCGCTC
>CALMGO010000565.1 GCA_937863625.1 uncultured bacterium | reverse complement strand
CGTCACTGACTGACAGGGAGGGACGATGGGAGCGGTAAGCGGCCTTTTGAAGATGCTGTCAACGGATGAGATGCAGTCGCTGCATGATGGGGCGCTCAGCGTACTCGAAACAACCGGGATGTGGATCGACGCTCAAGATGCACGCGATTATCTAAAGCAGGCCGGCTGTGATGTCAACGACGCCACAAAGATAGTCCGTTTCCCGAGACAGGTCGTCCAGGTTGCCGTTGACAACATGCGCGGAAAGTATGCGGACAACTCCGACGGCGACGTGTGGGCGCGCGCACGGTATTCACGGGTCTTATTTACCAACAAACCGCATCGTCTTCATACCGATTTTACCGCAAATGCAGGCGGCTTCCCGCCATTTATCCTCGACCTCGAAGGACGCCACCGCAAGGCAACGCTAGAGGACGTTATCGACGGCGTCCGGCTGGCCGACGCACTTGAGAATATCGACATGATGGGACTGCCCTGTTCTGCTCAGGAGATGCCCCATGACGAGCGACCGATAAGAATGACCGCCGAGCTACTCAAGCGCACAAAGAAAATCGGCGGCATAGAAGCCTGGAACAAGCGCGACATTCACGCCATCGCCCGGATGGGAGACGTAGTTACAGGAAGCCGCGAGGCCAGCGTTAAAAGACCCGTCGTCATGGGCTACGCCGAGACGCGCTCTCCTCTTTGTCTTGACGCGAACATGTCGGACATTTTCATCGAATATGCCAAACTCGGCTTTCCCCAGTCCATGGACACGATGCCTTGCGGAGGAACGACCGCACCGGCAACCTCGGCGGCCACCATAGCAGTCGGTCTTGCCGAGACGCTTGCTTCGCTCGTTCTTGGTTTTGCGGTGAACAGCGACATGCGCATGAGCGTGACCATTAATCCGAGTCTTGCCGACATGAAGACGATGGTTTTCCCGTACGCATCCCCCGACAGGATGGCCATGATGGCGGGCTGGACGCAGATGCTACATGAATACTACGGCTGCCCGACGGGCATCCATGCAGGGAAGACCGATGCATGCGTCCCAAACGCTCAGGCTGGGTTTGAGAAGGCTCTTTCGACACTTATGCCGGTTCTTTTCGGGGCAATCGGCATAGGCACAATGGGACAGGTTGACGTGGCGGGGATTACATATTCGCCAGTCCAACTTGTTCTAGA
>CALMGO010000564.1 GCA_937863625.1 uncultured bacterium | reverse complement strand
GGACGGCAGGCGGCGGTGTTGTGGCGCCGGGGTCGATGGACCCCGACCAGATAGGGCTCATGCCCTGCCCCGCAGGCCCTCGCGGCACGAGAGCCAACGCGCTCAACGCCTCCCAGTGGGGCATAAACAGTACGCTAACCGACGCGAAAAAGATCCGCGCCGCCTGGGAGTACATAAGATTCCAGGCAGGTGACGAGGCCGAACGCATCCGGGTGACGACCTTCGTCGAATCCGGCCAGGGGCGGTATGTAGACCCGGAGCTACTTCGCAAGTACGGTTTTGGCGAGTTTGCCGATCACGTGCCGCACACGTGGGCCGCCACACACGTCGAACTCAAGAAATACGGACAAGTCGAGCCGTACGCGCCGAATTTTACAAACGTCCAGACCGTAGAGCTCTCGATACCCATCGACGCGGTCTTTACCGATGAAAACGCCGACTGCGCCAGTCTGCTCAAGAAGTCCGTGGAGAAGGTAAACACCGTAATTTTCCAGGAAGTCCCCAAGATCGTCATGGACCACAAGCGGCACATCGCGCGCATCGTGGCCGTATTCGCGCTGGTGGTCCTCGGGATAATTCTCATTTTTGTCGCGAGATCCGTTCACGGCCTTGTGGCGGCGGCCGCCGCCAGAAAGCGCATGGGTCTCAAGTTCGCACAGACGTCGAAAGTTGCGGCGCTCTTTTTCATGCTGCCGGCCGTAGGAACAATCCTCATCTGGAACTATGTGCCGCTGGTTCGCGGCGCGGTAATGGCCTTTATGGACTACAGGGTCATTGGTAACTCGACGTTCGTCGGGCTTGACAACTTCATACTGCTTTTCGGCGACCCGGTTTTCTACACGAGCCTTTTCAGAACCGTTTATTACGTGACGCTATCGATAGGGCTGCAGTTTACCGCTCCGATAATCCTGGGACTGCTTCTCGCGGAGGTCCCTCGGGGCAAGATGCTCTATCGGGTAATCTATTATCTGCCTGCGGTGACGTCGGGACTTGTGATTATGTTTTTGTGGAAGCGGTTTTACGATCCGTCCACGGGGCTATTCAACTACATACTGAACTTCTTCGGGTTCGAAGGTTCCCAGTGGCTCACAAGCGGCAACGGCTGGCTTCCGATGGTCTGCGTAGTGGTGCCGATGGTGTGGGCGGCGGCGGGGCCGGGATCGCTTATATACCTGGCCGCGCTCAAGAGCGTGCCCGAGGATATATACGAGGCGGCCGATATCGACGGCGCGAGCACATGGCACAAGGTCATCTACATCACGCTGCCTTACCTCAAGCCGCTGATCATAATAAACTTCGTCGGTGCGTTCATAGGCGCATTCCAGGCGATGCAGCAGATATTCGTAATGACGGGCGGCGGCCCGGCGCGCGCAACTCACGTAATCGGGCTTGAGATATGGTACAACGCGTATCTCTATCTGAAGTTCGGCTATGCGACCGCGCAGGCCTGGGTGCTCGGGATCATGCTCATAGGGTTCACCGTTTACCAGTTACAGATACTAAAGAAGGTAAAGTTCACTACCGCCAAGGTTTGATAAATGCCAATTATCTCATCAATAGGCCGCAGGGCCTGGAACTTGCGTGTTATCATCTACGGCATTTACGCCGTGCTGTCGATCGGCGCGGTGACAATGGTCTACCCGTTTATGATGATGGTCTCTCTTGCGGTGTCCTCGGACG
This sequence comes from uncultured bacterium, assembly GCA_937863625.1. Lineage (GTDB taxonomy): Bacteria > Planctomycetota > DG-23 > SLPQ01 > SLPQ01 > CALMGO01. Next base: position 1,593 of record CALMGO010000564.1, on the reverse strand, counting down.
CCGACTACAAGGAAAACCAACTCGTCCCGCGCTATTTCTACAGCGAGGACGCGCTCTACAGGAAGTTTCTAAATATCAAGTACATCGAGATGGAGATGTTCAACAAGCGGCACCACTCGGCGTACGGAGATTTCAGTTACGGCGGGCAGTTCAAGGCCATCTCGTCGGCGGGGGTGAATTTTCCGAGAATAGTGGCGGTGCCTTTCGACCTTACCGACAAGCGGATAGCCTCAAGGATAGACGACTACAACGAGTGGAAGGGCGCATTCATCCAGGACCACTGGGCCTATACCGAGGTTCTGTACGACACCGGACGCGCCAAGGCAACGATAAACCCGCTCCTGGACGCTTATATGGATTTTCTCCTAGCCAAGTACAGCTCGATAGACGGCATTAACGCCGCCTATTTCGAGGAGAACCGCGAAGACAGCGACATTTTCGCCATCCGAGAACGTCCGACGTACAGGACATATCTGCCCGCCCAGGGGCTCAAATACGATGACTGGCGCACATTCAAACGCCAGATGTCCGAGCGCGACCTCGAGTATATCAATGTCGGCGACGTCGAGAGCGAGTGGGGCCTGATGCTGACCTCGCTATACGGCAGCATCGAGCGGTTTAACGAGCGGTTCGGCACGGACTACACGTGCATCTATGCAATACCCCTGCCCTTTACCGTTCCAGACGAGGGAACCACCGACGCCGAGAAGGAACTTCGGGAGAAGTGGATCACATTTGCGCGCAACAACTGCCCGCTACGCTTCATGACGATAAGAGAGCCCCAGGCGCGCTACCGGGAGTTTCTCCAGGCCAAGTACGGCACAATAGAGCAGCTCAACACATTCTGGCAGAGGTCGTTTGCGTCTTTTGAGGAGATTGTCTTCCCCGAGGACATTGACTACAACGAGGCCGAAACGGCAGACATATATTCCTTTGTCGCGGGCGATGCGATTGTGCCGGAAGACATAACGATCAAGGGCCCGCGCGGCATGTGGGGCGATTATCTCAAGGCAAAGTACGGCACACTCGACGAACTGAATCGCGCGCACTCGATTACCTATGAGGGTTGGGCGGACGTTTCGCTCCCCCGGCGCCTGCCGCGTGACAAGACTGCAGTGGAACAGACTGACTGGAAGGAATTTGTCGTCGAGTCGTGCCCGATCGAACACCTTCTTGGCAATTTTACGGCGAAGAGCCTGCAACAATATCTTCGCAGCGAATACCGCGAGATTGACGCGCTTAACGCCGCATGGGGTACGTCCTACGCTGGATTCGAAAGAATCAAGGTTCCTTCGCCCGATTCAATCAGCCCGGCACAGCAGAGCGACCTCAGGCTGATGCTCAAGACGCAAGCCCTTTCACTCGCTCTCGTCACGATCCCAGAGAACGTGCCCGACTCGATTTACCGCGATTTCCTCACGGCGCGCTACGCGTCCGTCGAGGACTACAACCATGCTATTCGCGTTTACCCGTCGTGGGACCTCGTCGAGCGCCCGATAGACGAACTTGAGTGGGCCGATTTCCAAGCGCAGCGGGACGCCCTCAAGCGGGACTTTGTCGTGGGCAATTTCCGCGCGGTCGCCACCTACATGG
>CALMGO010000563.1 GCA_937863625.1 uncultured bacterium | reverse complement strand
TTGCCAAGCAGGCCGACACGGACCGTCAGCAACCCGCCCAGGATGAGGCTAATCCCCGTAACGTAAGTGGAGCCCACGTACTCATTGTCGATGACAATGCGTCCAACAGAATGCTGCTCAGCAAGCAGCTTGAATCATGGGGTTGCCGGTACGAGGAGGCGCCGGACGCAAAGACAGCTCTTGCCGCGTTGCGCGCATCCGCACGCAAAGGGGATCGTTTTGACGTGGCCATCCTGGACATGCAGATGCCGGAGGTCAACGGAGAGTCTCTTGGAATGTCGATAAAAGCCGACGAGGACATTCGGGACACTCTGCTGATCATGATGACCTCGATAGGCGCAAGGGGAGAAGCAGGCCGCCTGCAAAAGGCGGGTTTCGCGGCTTATCTCACCAAACCCGTCAAACAATCGATCCTGTTCGACACCTTGATAATGGTCATTAACGAGCCGCCCCGGGATACACCGGGCCGGAACGCGCAAATTGTTACCCGCCATATGGTCGCCGAGAGGAATGGGCGCAAGATGCGCCTTCTCCTTGCCGAAGATAACCCCACAAATCAGAAAGTCGCGTTGGGCATCCTCGGCAAGGCGGGGTACGCGGCCGACGGCGTTACTGACGGGTTCGAGGCCCTTGAGGCGCTCAAAAAGAACCGCTATGACGCTGTGCTGATGGACGTCCAAATGCCGGGCTTGGACGGTCTGGAAACTACCAGGCGCATACGCAGTATTGAGACGGATGTGCTCGACCATAATATCCCAATCATTGCGATGACAGCCCATGCACTTAAGGGCGACCGCGAGAAATGTCTGGAGGCCGGCATGAATGATTATGTTTCCAAACCGATCAAGAAGGATGACTTGATGGCTGCCATCGAAAGACAAGTGCCCCGCAAAGGCGCGCCTGAGTCTCCTGTCGCGCCCGCCGCACCCGACTGCGCCACGGCGGCTTTTGATGTGAGGGTCTTGCTCGACATGACGGACAACGACAGGCCCCTCGTCAAGGAGATAGTGGAGATCTACCTCCAGGATACGCCGACGGTAATCGAGGCTATCGGGAAGGCGCTGGCGGCCAAGGACTGCGAAACGCTACGGCTTAGCGCACATTCGCTCAAGGGTTCCTCGGGCAACACCGGGGCCGTGCGACTGCAGGAGATGGCCGCTGTTATGGAGACTTCCGCGGCCGAAGCCGACCTTGACAAAGCCGTTTTGCTGCTGCCCGGCATTGAGACGGAGTTCGAAAATGTCAAAAGGGAAATAGCCGCCGTAGAGTGGCTTCAGCCGGGCGCGTCAGCCTGAGCATGCCGCGAGCCGCGTCTTCAGCGTAGCCAGGAATTCCTCGCGGGCGGCACTCTCCCGCCACGGGTAATGGCCGCAGCGCTCCCACTCGATGTATTCCAACTGCGGGATATACGGTTTCAAGCTGTCTCTTATCATCTTCCCCGGGTGCGGATCATACTTGCCGTGAAACATGGCGACAGGACAGGTTATCGTCGAAAAGGCCTGCGGGTACACATGCGCCGCCTGCAGTCTCATCATGTCAGACCACGTTTCCTCGTTGGCGCGCGCATCACATGACGCCGCCTGGCAATCGAGCGGCAAGAGATCCCATGAGTCCACAGACTCGATAAGCGCGCCCATAGCTGCGAGCCTCTTGTCGCGGTCGGGGATTTCTCTTTCCAACTGCGCCATGCGCTCGTCGACTTTCCCGCCGAGGCGTTCTTCAATCGTTATCTTCATCCGGGCACGGGCTTCTTTGTCAAAAGTGCCGCACCCGATGAGGGCAATGAGGCTGATGCCGTCAGGGCACTTGGCGGCATACGCAAGCGCCAGCATCGCCCCCCATGAATGCCCGACAAGCGACACTCGCTCTCCCGGACACCGCTGCTTCAGGACTTCGTGAAGGTCCTCAACATGAAGCGCCACGGTCAGTTTCTCCGCGCCGCTTGGGCGTTGAAGAGGCTCCAGGACTTGAAACGACCGGGCCATGTCGCGAGCCAGGCCCGCCATGTAGCCGCTTGCACCCGGGCCCCCGTGCAGGACGGCCACGCGCGAACCGGTTTCACCGTATTCGCGGCACTCTATCGGCATGAACTCTCCACGCAAAAGGGGGCCGCCGGGACCGACGTCTGTTGAAAGCTGAGCACGGTAACACTGGTCATGTGCGTTGCCAGCACTATTTCATCCGGCGAATCCTGACCTCGATTGATTTCTCGTCGGCCAGAAGCGTCACAAGTTTTGAAGTATCGGTCTCGCCATAGTGATAGGGGTAAAGTATCTTCGGCATGAAAGACCTCGCCGCGTCGACCACCATTTCAGGCGTCATGGTGTATGGGAGGTTCATCGGCAGAAACGCGATGTCGATACCTTTCAGGTCTTTCATCTCGGGTATGTTCTCGGTGTCGCCCGCAACGTACACGCGCTTGTCGCCAAAGATTATCACGTAACCGTTGCCGTCGCCTTTCGGGTGAAAGGGCTCTCCCGTCGGGCGCTTGTGGACGATGTTGTACGCCGGAACAGCCTCTATTCTCAGTCCCTCGACCGTCATGGTGTCGCCGTTTTTCATAACAGCGCCGTCGGGCACCTTCGCCAGACATTTTCCCGTAAGGATGATTTTCGTGCTGTCCTTGCGCAGAGCCGCGATTGCTTCCGGGTCAAGATGGTCACCATGTTCGTGAGTTACGAGGATGATGTCGGCCTTCGAGTGTTTACTGTAATCAGCCTCGCGCGACACCGGGTCTACATAAATAGTCTTACCGGCAAATGTGAAAACCAGAGACCCGTGGCCGACAAAAACAATTGCGAGGCTTCCTTCGGAAGTGTTGACAGTGTCTGTTTCGAACATGATCTTCCTCCCATCTGCTTTCTCGGCCCCTGCACAACCGGCAACAGCCGCCAGGCAAAATACCATTCTCATAACCACGCTGTTGATTTTCACTTCTCACCTCCGAGCAAGGACGCCAAGCGGACACACATAACCTTGCAGCTGAAATGCCCTGCCTCACTCGGCCATAAATTTCTCGCACGCCCCCCAGAAAAACTCGTCCAACTGCCCCTGGGACACGCCTATGACTTCGCGGAGAATGGACAAGTCGCGGCTGATATGGCGGGGGGCGTTCCTTTCGAGGCTTTTCGGGTGTGCGTCCGTGCCGAACATCAGCCTCCCCGTGCCGACAAAGGGCACGGCCTTGCGCATGGCGTCGGTCCGCCACGCATCGGGAGTCCCGGGACAGGTGTCGACAAACATGCGGGTCTTTTCCTTGTCATATCCAACCGACGACCAGAACGACCCGAAGACCGCCAGGTATTCATCCACCCACGGCCAGCCGATGTGAGCGAGTGAGAAGCGCAGTTTCGGGAAATTGAGCAGCACCTCGAAATTCACCGGCTTGCAGTACCGCGAACTATCGCCGAACCCGTAGACAATACCGCTGTGAAACATGATGACCTTGCCCAGTTCCTCTATCTTGGCATAGAGTGGAAACATCATCTCGTCGTATGGGAACCACTGGTCTGGGATTAGTTTGATTCCCCGCAGACCCCGGTCCACTACTCCGCGTTCGACCTCCTCCACAGCATAGGGTGACCGCGGATCTATCCACGCGAGACCGTAGATGCGGCTGGGGTCGGTCGCCTGCACGCCTGCGATATGCTCGACACAGGCGCGAAGCGCCTCGCGTGACGCGTATGACGACGGACCGTGCGGCACCTTCCTGCCCCCCTCCTCTCTCCACGGGTAGTTGCTGAAGAGATTTATCCGCTCAATGCCTGCGGCATCCATGGCCTTCAGCACATCTTTGCCGTTTTCCGTTCCGTCGCAATGTACATGGCAGTCCCAGATTCGCATTGACACCTCCATTTTCAGTTACCCGTTCAGAAGCCCTTCGATACGCAATTCTAAGCAAAGGGCTTATGTCTGCAAGACGGCAACAAAACTATCGCTGCGCCTGTAATACGGCAGTCAGCAGGTCGGCGATACGCCGCGTAACCGGCCTACTGATGGGGAAGAAGCTCGTGTATCTTCCGAGCAAGGTCGTCCGCACTGAATGGTTTTTGCAGAAAGGGCGTCCCGGGATCGAGGACACCGTGATGTACAATTGCATTATCCGTATAACCAGAAGTGTAGAGTGTCGGGCGCCCGGGTTGAACCCGCGCAAGCCGCTCGGCCAGCATCCTGCCACTCATCCCGGGCATGACCACATCGGTTATGAGAAGGTCGGGTCTCAAGCCTTCTTCCTCGACGGCGATCATGGCTTCGCCGCCATTGGCCGCCACCCTTACGCGGTAACCCATGCCCGCAATGACCTTAGCAAAGAGGTCGCGAAGAATCTCCTCATCCTCGACAACCAGCACAAGTTCTCCGTGGCCGCCCTCGGCTTTTGCTGCTTGTGCGATGCGCTGCTCACATTGGGCTTCCACGCGAGGCAGGTATACCTTGAAGGTTGTACCTCTGCCGGGTTCAGAGTAGATCCATATGTTTCCGCCGGATTGTTTGACGATCCCATAGGCGGTGGCCAAGCCAAGGCCGGTACCCTTCTTCCCCTTCGTCGTGAAAAAAGGCTCGAAAAGGCGGTTTTTGGTCGTCTCGTCCATGCCGCATCCGGAGTCGGTCACTTCCAGGATCACGTACGGTCCCGCTTCCACGCCGATGTGTTCGTCCAGGTAGTCTTCGCCGATATGCACATTGGCGGTTTCGATGGTCAGCGCACCGCCTTGCGGCATGGCA
>CALMGO010000562.1 GCA_937863625.1 uncultured bacterium | reverse complement strand
GCCACGATGAAGCAGCTGATGGGCGCTCTTAATATGGGCGTTTTCGGATCGAGTGCTTTGATAATCGTCGGCGCCGGAGTGGTGTGCAAGCTCCTTCTGGGCGATATCCCCGGAGTCAGCTGGATGGGGATATGGGGCTCGGTCACAGTCGGCATGGTCGCGGGGATAGTAATTGGAAAGGCGACCGAGTACTACACGAGTTATGATTTTGCTCCGACGCAGGAGGTCGCGGCCAACGCCGAGACCGGGCCTGCTACGGTTATCATATCCGGTCTGGCGGAAGGCATGAAATCCACGTGGATTGCGCTTGCTACGGTCATCGTGGCGATCATGCTCGCGTTCGCATTTGCCGGCGGTTTCGGCAACATGCTTCTGGGTCTTTATGGAGTGGGCATCGCGGCTGTCGGCATGCTGTCAACGCTGGGCATCACTCTTGCCACGGACGCCTACGGGCCGATAGCGGACAACGCAGGCGGTAACGCCGAGATGACCGGTCAAGATCCGGAAGTCCGCAAGCGCACTGACGCGCTTGACTCGCTTGGCAATACGACCGCGGCGGTAGGCAAGGGTTTTGCCATCGGGTCAGCGGCGCTCACGGCGCTGGCGCTTCTGGCGGCGTACGTCGAAGAGGTGCGCGTAGGTCAGAACCGCGAGGCCATGACGGCTATCGTGGCGCAGGCTGACGACGCGGCCACGACTGCCGATGCAGAACTCGGCCAGCTTTACTATCTCGGCTACGGCAAGTTCGGCACGAAAAGCAAAGCCGGCATGACACAGGCGAGTTACAGCGGGCTTATGGCGCTGACTCCCGTTCCGGCGGACATTACGGTCGGCGCTGTCGAGGGCATTAACATCGCCGGGATGGAACTCGACGAAGAAAACGTCTTGCGCATACCGATAAGCGGTCACCAGGTGCAGCTCATATCGGCGCGCAAGGCGTCGCTTACGCAGTTCATGTCTTTCTATGACGTCACGCTCATGAACCCGAAAGTGCTCTGTGGGATTTTCGCGGGCGTGCTGCTCGTGTTTCTCTTCAGCGCGATGACGATGAAGGCCGTCGGGCGCGCCGCCAAGGCCATGGTGGAGGAAGTGCGCAGGCAGTTCCGCGAGATACCTGGCATCATGGAAGGAACGGGCAAGCCCGACTACCAGCGCTGCGTTGCGATCTCGACTGCAGGCGCTCAGAGGGAAATGATCCTGCCGAGTCTGCTGGCGCTTATCGTGCCGGTCGCCACGGGGCTGCTCCTTGACGTGTCGGGAGTTCTCGGGCTTCTGGCCGGCGGTCTCGCGTGCGGGTTCGCGATGGCGATATTCATGGCTAACGCGGGCGGCGCATGGGACAATGCCAAGAAGTACATCGAGACGGGCAAGTACGGCGGCAAGGGCAGCGACGCCCACAAGGCGGCGGTAACCGGCGATACGGTCGGCGACCCCTTCAAGGATACGTCGGGCCCGTCGCTCAACATCCTCATCAAGTTGATGTCGATGGTGTCAGTCGTGTTTGCGGGGCTTATCGTCAAGTATGCCCCCATTATGGCAGACTGGCTGCACATGGTCTCGAAAGGTAAATAACCTTACGTGACCACAAAGCGCAAAACAACGAAGAAAGGCGCCGTGCGCCGCAAGGCGGACTCGAGAAGTCTCGAGACCGCGGTTGAGTGTGCGCGGATAGCCGATGAGAGGCGCGGCGACGAGATTGTAGTTCTTCACATCGAGGAAAAAATCCTCGTGACGGACTACTTTGTGCTCGTGAGCGCTTCGAACAAGCGCCAAGCGCAGGCAATCGCGGCGGACGTGCGCAAGTATCTCAAGGACTCGGGCTACAAAGACGTACGGGTCGAGGGATATGAAGAGGCGTCGTGGGTGCTCATCGACTGCGGTGTCGTAATAGTACACGTCTTCCGGGAGGACCTGAGGTCTTATTATGACCTTGAACTCCTGTGGGGCGATGCCCCGAAAGTCGCCTGGGAGGCGAAGAAAAAGTAGAAACGCATGAGGATGTTCGTGTAGAATACATGTCAAGGAGGCGCTATGCGCCTCCTTGACGCTTTTAACCCTGATGGCGTGAGGCGGACATGGACATAAGAGGCATTCTGACCGAGCTGGTGGCCGGGGCGATAGTGGAGCGTTTCGGCGACAAGGTGCCGCGCGAGGAGGCTCTCAAGGCGAGCATGGTCGAGATGCCGCGCGAACTGGCGCACGGAGACCTTGCGTCTTCAGCGTGTCTTAAACTCGCGCGCCAGATCAAGATGGCGCCGGTGAAGGCCGCAACGGAGATTGCGCCACTGGTCAAGGCCGCGTGTGATGAGCGCATCAACGGTTACGTGGATTCCGTCGAGGTTGTGCCGCCGGGGTTCATGAATTTTCATCTCGGCAGGCCGTTTCTTGTGGGTGTCATCCGCGAGATAGCCGCCGGCGGTTACGGCCGTTCGGACATCGGGCACGGGACGAGGTTTAACGTCGAGTTCGTCTCGGCCAATCCGACCGGGCCGCTTACGGTCGCACACGGCAGGCAGGCGGCGGTCGGCGACATGCTTGCTAACATCCTTGGATACACGGGATTTGACGTTCAGCGCGAATACTACCTCAATGACACCGGGCGGCAGATAAAGATGCTCGGCGCATCGGTCTATCACTATTATGCTGCGGAGGCGGGCGCGTCGGTCGCCATGCCGGAGGACGGCTACCAGGGCGATTACATAAGCGATATCGGACGCGCTCTTTTCGAAAAGGAAGGGAAGGCGCTGCTGTCCCTCGACCAGAAGGAAGCTGTATGGCGCGCGGGCGTATTTGCGGGCGACGTGATACTTGAAGGGATAAAGGTCGACCTCGATGCATTTCGCGTAACTTTCGACGAGTATTTTTCGCAGAAGGCGTTTGAAGCCTCCGGCGCAGTGGATCGCCTCATGGAGAGGATGAAGGCCGATGGGCTCGTGTACGAAAAAGAGGGCGCGTGGTGGCTCAAGGCCTCCGAATACGGCGACCAGGAAGACCGCGTCGTCATCCGAAGCGACGGGACGTACACCTACCGAACCCCGGACATCGCGTACCTTGAGAACAAGTATGAGAGGGGCTTTAACCGCGCGGTGCTGATGGTGGGGCCGGACCACCACGGACATATCATCACGATGGAAGCAGCCATGCGCGCACTTGGACACAGGGCGGATGCGTTCAAGGGACTCATAGTGCAGTTTTGCTCGCTCTGGCGCGGTAGCGAGAAACTCAAGATGTCGACGCGCGCGGGGCAATTTGTGACGCTGAGGGAGGTATTTGAGGAGGTCGGCATCGACGCGACGAGGTATTTCTTCGCGGCGAGAAAGACCGATTCGCCGCTCGATTTTGACCTGGAACTCGCCAAGAAACAGTCAATGGACAATCCCGTATACTACATACAGTACATGTCGGCGCGGCTTTCCGGAATACTCGAAAAAGCCGCTGCCGACGAGCGCTTCGCGGGAGAGTTCTCTGACGGGCTGTATCTGTCAGAGGACGCAGACCTGCTGGCGCTCGGCGAAGAGGAAGACGTGATACTGCGGTTCCTGCTGCAACTGCCGGTAACGATGGAGAAGGCCGCTGAAAGCCTCGAACCGCACCGGCTGTGCGCGTATCTTTACGATCTGGCGGGCCTTTTCCATACGTATTACGCCAAATGCTGGTTCGTCAGTGATGATACGAGGCTGAGCAAGGCGAGGCTGTACTTTGCGTCGGCGCTTAAGGCGCTGGTGCGGGAGATGCTGGCGCTCATAGGCGTGAGCGCGCCGGAGAAGATGTATCTGCCGGCGGCAGAGGAGGAGGCCAGTTGAGGGTTTCGGAGATATTCAGGTCGATTCAGGGCGAGTCGTACCTTGCGGGGCTCCCGTGCACCTTCGTGAGGCTTGCCGGGTGCAACCTGCGGTGCTCGTGGTGCGACACCGTATACGCGCAGGGGGCCGACGCAGGGCGGGAGATGAGCGTTCACGAGATAGTAAAGACCGCCAGAGACCTCGGTACCGACCTTGTCGAGGTGACTGGCGGAGAGCCGCTCTTGCAGAGGGAGACGCTCGATCTCTTAACGATATTGGCGGATACGTTCGGCAGGGTGATGCTCGAGACCAACGGCACGTGCGACATCAGCGAAGTGGATACTCGCGTGACGGTCATCATGGACATCAAGGCCCCTTCGTCGGGACACGCGGACCGCAATATGTGGGAGAACGTGGAGAAACTCCAGGATACCGACGAGGTCAAGGTGGTTATAGCCGACCGGGCCGATTATGAATGGGCCAAGGCGGAACTTGGAAGTCGGAAAATCATCGGCGCGCGCAGGGTGACACTGAGCCCCGTATTCGGCAGAATCAACTACGCCGACGTGGCGGCGTGGATAATCGAGGACAAGATACCAGCGCGCCTTGGTGTGCAACTGCACAAGATTCTCTGGGGACCTGACAAGAGAGGCGTATGACCATGCGCGCCGTTGTGCTCGTCTCGGGCGGGATGGACAGCCTTGTAACCGCCGCACTGGCGGTAGAGGCCGGGCGCGAGTGCGCGTTTGTCCATGTTACATACGGACAGAGAACCGCCGGGCGCGAGAGGGCGGCATTTGACAGGATAGTCAAACACTACCGCCCCTATAAGACGCTGACCGCCGATATCGGCTATCTCGCCGCGGTCGGCGGGTCGAGCCTGACGGACAAGTCGATGCCGGTCGGAGACGCCGTCGGCGGAGACGGCATTCCCACGACGTA
>CALMGO010000561.1 GCA_937863625.1 uncultured bacterium | reverse complement strand
CTCCGGGCGGCTGGATAAGCGTAGACTCCGACTGGTTCCAGATAGATACGGTCACGAGAGACGCAGACGATATGCCGACGAGTTTCACTCTGGTTTCCGCAGGCGGCGCGCCTGTCCCTCCAACGGCCTATTACAAGGAATTTGACCTGCTGTTGCCGGTCGTCAACTTTGTCGGAGGGGTCGTAGGGGATGAGGAGACGCTCACGGTCGCCACGGACGGCGTCGCCAAGGGCGGCGGCGGACCGCAACTGGGCCAACTCGAGGGAGGCGCGTCTATCGAGATACTCCTCGACGGCGCAAGGGCCACATTCGACCCGTTTCCCGGCGGCACCACCACCGTCACCGTCGATGCCCCCGTCAACCCCGCCACAAGCGGCTATATCACCGCGGGCAACTTCATACGCGTCAACGGCCGCGACTACGAAATAGCGAGCGGTATCGTCGCCGGACCACCTGACACTTTCACGATAATAGGGGCCGTGCCGTTTCTCGGCGACGAGAAGTATTTCAATATCGTCATCGGCTATGACCCTACTGTCGCCACGCAGTTACCCATGGTCGCGCGCTTTCCGGTCGTTCGCGTTACGAGGCAAGTTGACGCCGTAACCGGCGCCAATCCAGTCATATCCTTTGTAGTCGGACTCGACGATAACGGCAACCTCCCTGCGGATTTCGGTCTGGGAGGCGCGGTAGAGACCAACCCGGTACACATACTCCCGCGCAATCACTCGCAGTTCTCATACGAGGCGGTTCTGGCGCAGAAATCGCTCACGGGGGAGTTCTCAAATGCCACTCCCGTCGTAGATGCGCCTCAGCTCGCGGCGGCCACGCCGGGAAGCACGGTAATGGGGCCGGTGAGTTTCCCGCCGACCATCCGCGACGACGTAGCCGCGGAGGACAACAATATCTATCAACTCCAGCTGCTTAGAGACCCCACCGCCGGCGCCTCTATGTTTGGCCCCACGGGCATAGCGACGGTCGCCGCTGACGGGTCGAGCCTCACTCTGACCTCTTCGCCTCCCTTTACCGGCACAAAGAAGTTCAACCTCTTCGACAAAAACAGCCTCATCAACATTACCGACGTCGGCACAGGCACCTATTACATGGGCCCGCCGGCTCGTATCGACCTATCCACCATCACCGCCGACGCCGTCTTCATGGGCTCCATGATGCGACTATACATCCCGGAAGACCCCGTGAGTTTCTACCAGATAGCGGCCATAACCGCCCAGTGCGATTCGATTACTCTCGCCGCGCCGACGGCCCTTGCCGACGGCACGCCGGTTACGGTGCAGATGGACCGCGCGCAGAACGTAGGCGTACCATCGTCCGCGCCGCACGGCAGAGGCCGGTTCAAACAGGGGTCAAATGTCGTCAAGGCTGTCTATGCCGATGAGCTTTCGGGTGCGGTCACGACGCCCCTTGGATGGAAAGGCCTGCCGTACAAGGACAGCGCCGCGGACAGGCAGTATCTCGCCGTAGGCGACTACATCAGGGTCAATCCGCCCGCTGGCCAGCAGTGGTACGCCGTCAAGGCGATTATCGACAACGAGAATGCCGCCTCACCGACGACGACCTACGACTGCATCGTCCTCGACAGGCCATACGAAGGCGCGGACAACGCGGACGCCGACTTTCTCTACGAGACGCAATCGCCGGAAGTGTACGAGTCGCAGGTGGCGGTATTCAGGAACTACTCAATCCGGGCGTTACGAGAGACCGACATGACGCGCGACGAGGCGGCGGCATTCGGCTTTGACGCGAGCGGCACGGCTAATCCCCTCAAGGTGCATCTTGCGGCGCCTCTGCCGGGCGAATTCAAGTCCGGCGACTATGTCCGCGCCGACGGCGACGCCGACCACAGCGCGCTCCACCCCCGCGACCGGGGGCTTGGCGACGCTATCGACGGCGATTGGCGCTGGTACATGATAGACATCATCAGTGACGACCGTTTTGAAATCACGCTGGTGAGCCCCTATCGCGGGTATATGCCCGCCGCCGAAACCTGGCAGCCAGCCTCCGCCACGGGTAAGATCATAAGGACTTTTGATACAGTAATCGGAGCGTTCTAAATGCCAAGGTCAAATACGCGTCGCGCCGGCATGACGTTGATAGAGATGCTGGCCGCCATCACGGTCCTCATGATGATGACCGTGATACTTGCCCAGGTATTTCTGCAGGCATCCAGGGCCGCCGGCAGGGGCAAGGCCGTGGCGGAAATCTACCAGGTCGACCGCGCCCTGGCATCGCTTATGGCAAAGGATTTTTCCGGCGCGACACCCGATTTTTTCGAGTCACGGGAAAACGGCCTCGTCGTCAACGGCATGGGAAAGGTCATTTTCGGCATACCGCCGGGCCCCTATCACACGGCCCTGGGGGGATTTTCGGCGCCGGAGATGCGCCGCATGCTGATGGGCGGCAGCGATTACATCGTTCTTTCGAGCGCCTCGGCGGCCAACCGCGACAAAGCGGTGGCGAAGGTCTACTACGTTTTGCGCGAGACGGGGCAGTTTGTCCGCATCGCAGACCCCGACACGGTCTTCGCGGATATGGATTACGTCTATGACGCCCTGGAGCATAATGTCGACATCGACGACGCAGCCGAGATGGACGGTTACGAGGAAATGCGCGTCATCGCCGAAAACGTCACGAGGGTGAAGTTTTCCTTTCTCGACAAGGGAACTGGGCCTATCGGCAAAAACGCCGACCGGTACGCTGCGCCGGTCTGGGTTGACAAGTGGGAGTGGGACGACAACGGCGGGTATCTGCCCGCCGCAGTCAAGGTTGAACTGCATCTGGTCGACCACCGCTGGCAGACAGCCGACGACGACGAGCTCAACAACAGAAATTTCGACCCGCTCACCATCAGTGACGGCCTGCGCGCAAGCGAGAGATTTGACCCGGAGGACGGCGAGGCGTTTACCTTCGTCGTAGACCTCCCTCTCGGCACCAAGGGGCCGGGAGGCTAAGGCGCGGCCTCATCAGTAGTCGCGCAGCCGGTAGAACTCGTCGAGCATGACGCGGTAATTCTCGTACCTGGTCCCGACGGCTATGGAGTGGCTTGCCCCGAAGATAAACCCACCGCCGGGTTTCGCGTGTTCCATGGCGTAACGCACATCCCTGATCACGTCCGCGCTCGAACCGCTCACGAGGTCCTCCACCGGCATTCCGCCCCATAGCGCCAGTTTGGAACCGTAATGCTCCTTGACGAGTTTTATGTCCATCCCCGCCGAATGCTGTATCGACTGGTAGGCGTCAAATCCGATCTCGACGAAGAAATCGAGCAACTCCCAGTTGTTGCCGCACGCATGCTGGATGACGGCGAGTCCCATCTCGTGCACGGCCCGGGTGCGCTCTTTTGCCGCAGGCATAAGAATCTCGGCGAAAACGCGCGGCGGCAAAAGCGGACCACCGTTATACGCGTAATCGGTCCCCCAAAACGCCGCATCTATGCCAAGCCCGCGATACACCTCGTCGGCCTTTGCCTCGCCGATGACCAGCGCCTCCATCCAGGCCTTCATCCGCCCGGGATCGGTAAGGTAGTAGATGAGCCCGTTTTCCATCCCGCCGAAAAGCGGCATCCCCGACTCAGAGGGCACACCGGTGACGACATATTTCTCCCCGCCAAATCTCTCGACCATCCGCCTCACCGGCGCCAGCCGGTACTCCTCAAACGGATGACCCTCGGCCGCCGCCTCGATATCCTTGTCTGTGGGCAGGTAGTCGCGCGCGGGGTAGTGCACTACCGTAAAGTCGTTGGTCATGGGCGAATATTTGAGCACCCGGCCGTCCTTGTACTCCCATGTCGTGTCGTCTACCCGGCGCGGCTTCTCGACCTCCCGCGGAGGCAGTATCGCACCTGTAACTATGTCCTGGTCGAGCATTTCCACGAGTTCCACTGCGTCCTCGGTTACGGACTGGGCCATCTCATCCCAACGGCCGTCCCAGACGGCCTGCATGATGCCCGCCTTGTTGCGATAATAGGTCTTGCGGCCGAGAATCTTCTCCGCAGTGTCGTAATCAATGGCAAATTCCCCGTACGGGACCTTGTCCGGCGTTTTGTGTGCAAGCGCCGCAGCAACTCTCTCTTTGGAATTCATTTTATCTCTCGCAGGGTTCCCATGATCTATGTTCACGAGGTATCTTACTAACGCCTTTCCTTGCGGAAAGTGTATTTTTGTGGAAATACGGCTGACATTTGTCCGATATAACCCGTACCGAGGGGAGGCACAGCACGGATTACCGTGTGGTGTCGCGCGCTAACTGTATGCACGGCGCGAAGTTAGAGTCCTGAAAGGAGGATGCCGTCAACATGGTCGACAAATCCGATATCTTCGCAGACGACTACTGGAAGGAACAGTGGAGAGCCGTCGTCGCGAAGGAGAAAACGGTCGAAGGCGACGACATCAGTATCGTCTCAATGTCGGTTCAGTTGGCGCGCCGTTGGGGGCCTCGTTTCTGCGGCGAGTGCGAACCAAAGGCACGGAAACTCCTTACCCTTGTCGACGCCGCCTACAAGATCCTCGCAGCGCGGCGCGACCAGATGCAGGGCGAAAAGAAGGCCACCGTCAGAAGAAGGGCGACTCCAACCGAGGCGGATGGCTCCAACGGAAACGGCAACGGCGACGCGTCTACCTTGAAAGTCCTCGAAGTTCTTGAAGATATCAGAGAAGGCCTTATCGACTTGAGCCGGAATAACGGCCGTCACTGACGAGTGTTATTTCGGTCCATTGCGCTTCTGTGAACTTATACATCGCGCGGAAAACTGAGCATCCCCCTATCCGTCGGGGGGATGCTCTTTGTTTTGCCCTGCGCCTCTGCCCCGCCGCTCAGGCGTTTCTCTTGTGACTTTCGCCTTCTCCACTATAATACTGGCATTTCGCGCGCTTCGGGAACGCCGCGCGCGCCTTTTGCGATTGTTTTACGAGGCCACATATGTCCAGTATCATAAAAGCGCCCAGAGGCACGTTTGACATACTGCCCGAAGACGCAGCGCTCTGGCGCAAACTTGAAGACGCGGCCAGGGAAGCATTTTCCCGGTACGGGTACGCCGAGATACGCACGCCGATTATCGAGGAGACGCGCCTTTTCGTCCGCGGCATCGGCGATACGACCGACATCGTCGAAAAGGAGATGTACACCTTCGAAGGCAAGGGTCGCGAGGATTCGATATCCCTGCGCCCTGAGGCCACGGCAGGCGTTGTCCGCGCCTATATCGAGCACAATTACCACAAGACCGCGCCGTTTCAGAAGTTGTGCTACATGGGACCGATGTTTCGCTACGAACGCCCACAGGCAGGCCGCCAGCGGCAGTTTAACCAGATAGGCGTCGAGGTCCTCGGCACCTATGCCGCGGAGGCCGACGTCGAGACGATAGCCCTGGCTTTAGAGATACTCTCCCTTGCCGGGCTCTCGGGGACGCGTCTCAAGGTAAACTCCATCGGATGCCCGAAGTGCCGCCCGGCGTACCGCGAGGTCATAACCGGCTACATCTCCGGGCGCGTCGAAAACCTCTGCGGCGACTGCAAGCGCCGCTATGAAAAAAACATCCTGCGCGTTCTCGACTGCAAGGTCGACACGTGTCGCGCGCTTCTGGCCGACATCCCCGAGCGGGAGGGATACCTTTGCGACGACTGCGCTGCACATTTTGAGATGGTAAAGGCCCTGCTCGCGGCCACCGGCATAGAGTTTGCCAAGGATAAGCACCTTGTGCGCGGGTTTGACTACTATACCCGCACGGTCTACGAGATAGCCCATTCGGCGCTGGGCGCGCGCGAACTCCCTGCGCC
>CALMGO010000560.1 GCA_937863625.1 uncultured bacterium | reverse complement strand
CTAAGCGACACTCTGCGGAGGCTCTCGTCGGGCCTCCAGATAAACAAGGCCGGCGACAACCCGGCGGGGCTTATCATCTCGGAAATGCTGCGCGGGCAGGTGGGAGCCCTGAACCAGGCGGTAAACAACTCCGAAAGAGCCTCCAACGTCCTCGCGACGGCCGAAGGCGCGCTTAACGAGGTATCGGCGCTGCTGGTGGACATCCGCTCGCTTGCGGTTCAAGCGTCAAACCGCGGCGCGCTGACCGGAGAGGAAATAAGAGCCGCCCAGCTGCAGGTCGATTCGGCGGTGCAGTCGATTACGCGCATCGCCAATACGACGACCTTCGGCGGTACGCCGCTTTTGAACGGGAACCTCGACTACGTTACGAGCGGCATCTCCACGACCAACCTCACCGATCTTAACATCGCGAGCGTGCAGTTCGGGACGCATTCCTACATCCCCATAGTCATTGACGTGGCCTCGGCGGCGCTTGGCGGCGCGCTTGCGTTTACCGCGGCGGGGCTCTCGGCCAGCCAGAGCATAACCATCGAGATCGCAGGCAAGGACGGCGTGGAAACGCTTTCCTTCATAGGGTCCACCGCCAATAGCGCCATCATGTTTGCGATAAACACCGTAAGCGATGTGACCGGCGTCTCGGCGAGCCTGTCGGGCACGGTTCTTGTGATGACGTCTAAGGAAGCCGGGAGCGATGCGTTCGTAAGCATAAACGCGCTTTCGGGCGCCTTCGCCACGGTGCTCTACTCCAACCCCGCCACAAGCAGCGAGCGCGACACCGGCACCGACGCAGTGGCCTCGATCAACGGCTCTCTTGCCGTCGCGAAGGGCAATGTCCTTCAGCTCAACACCACCGCACTCTCTGTGGAGCTTACCCTGGCCGACACATTCACCGGAACGACGCAGTTTGCCGTGACTGGCGGAGGGGCCCTCTTCCAGCTCGGCGGAGGCGTCTCAACGAACGAACAGGTCAACCTCGGCATTAGAAGCGTGGCCGCAGGACGCCTCGGCACGGCGGAACTCGGGTATCTCTCCGACGTCACCACCGGAGGCCGCTACAGCCTCATAAGCGGCGAGACCAACCAGGCGCTTCGCATCATGGACAAGGCCATTCTGCAGATAGCAACCATGAGGGGCCGCCTCGGCGCCTTTGAACTCAATACCGTGCAGACCAATATCCATTCGCTCAGGGTCGCCATCGAAAACGCAACCGCTGCCGAGTCGACCATACGCGATACGGATTTCGCCAACGAAACTGCCAATCTAACGCGCGCGCAGATACTCGTCTCCGCGGGCACAAGCGTGCTGTCGACCGCCAACACCACTCCCCAGAGCGTGTTGAAGCTTCTCGGGTAGAAACAGCCCGCACATGACAGGGGGCGGCCGCCGGCCGCCCCCTTTTTTTGTCGCGTGGCGGAGGCGGCGCGTGCCCCGGAAGGCGAAATTGTCGGAAAATCCCTAAAGGCCCTATTTGAGAGGGTCGATACTATCGGGTAGCACCGGCGGGATGGTCCCGCCTCTTTGAATGATAATCCGGCTTGGAGAGCCGGTGAGGGGACTGACTCCCCCGCGGCAAGGATGTCGGCGGGGCAGGAAAGACGCGCCAAGGAGGTGATGCAGATGATGTAAAATCGGGCCGCATGGTGGGCACCGGCGGCCCTCGAGTGGGTGGACAAGGATGTCTACTCTATTTACCTCAAGGAGGATACGATGAGTCGGATAAACACAAATATTCCGTCATTGACGGCGCAGCACGACCTGGCCAGGGCCCAAAAGGACCTGACCTCATCCCTTCGAAGGCTCTCCAGCGGTTTGCGTATTAACTCCGCAGCCGATGACCCCGCAGGCCTCATCATAAGCGAACTTCTTCGCAGCGAGATGGTCAGCATCGGCAGGGCCATCAGCAACACCACCCGCGCGACCAATATCATAGCGACGACCGAAGGCGCTCTGAACGAGGTCAACAGTCTTCTCGTTGATATCCGCGACAAAGTGGTGGAAGCGGCCAGCACGGGAGCCCTTTCGACAGAAGAAATCGACGCAAACCAGCTGCAGATAGACTCTGCCGTACGGTCGATCGCACGCGTTGCCAACAGCGCGTCTTTCGGCGGCAGGGCGCTCTTAAACGGCAACCTGGACTACGTTTACAGCGGTATCGACGGCTCGAACGTCGCGGCCGCGACGGTCTACGCCGCGCAGTTCGCCGGCAATTCCAACGTCCCGGTGGTCGTGAATATCGTCTCGACGGCCTCGGCTGCCCAGATCGGGTTCTCGGCCCAGGGCCTTACGGCCAGCCAGAATATCACGATCGAAGTCGTAGGCAACAAGGGCAGCGAAGTCCTCTCATTCGTCGGCTCGACGGCTGTGTCGGCCATCGTTTTCGCCATCAACTCCATTAGCGACGTCACGGGCGTTTCGGCGGCGCTTTCGGCGGCGGGCGTAAGCGGAATGGTGTTGTCGAGCACCTCGGTCGGCAGCGACCAGTTTGTCGCGGTCAACGCGTTGACGGGCACTTTCGGCACGACGGCGGCCCGCGACGCCGGTGCTGACGCTGTGGCGACGATCAACGGTTCGAGCGCTGACAGCCGCGGCAACACGATCAACGTCAACACGGTGAACCTCCAGGCCCGCATCGACCTCGACGCAGGGGCGGCGGCAGGCGCCAGCACGTTCAGCGTGACCGGCGGCGGCGCGCTCTTCCAGATCGGCAGCAAGGTCGACGTGAACGGTCAGTTCAACATCGGCATCCAGTCGATCAACCCCGCGCGTCTGGGACGCGACGGCGTAGGGTTCCTCAACCAGATCGTGACCGGCGGCACGTATTCGCTGGCCAACGACGGCGCGGCGACGGCCAGCGAGATAGTCGACGAGGCCATCCTTGCCGTGTCGACCCTTCGCGGACGTCTGGGCGCCCTCCAGAGGAACACGTTCGAGACCAATATCAACAGCCTCAATGTCGCCCTCGAGACGGTCACGGCCGCCCAGAGCGACATCCGCGACACAGATTTCGCCAAGGAAACGGCCAATATGACCAGGGCCGAAATCCTCGTGTCCGCGGGCACTTCGGTGCTGCAGACGGCAAATACGATACCGCAGAATGTGCTTGCCCTCCTCGGTAGGTAAGCGGTATCCCCACGGCCGGCCGACCCTTAAAAGTCGGCCGGCTTTTTTTTGTCCGCCGATAAGCCCTATTGTCTAAAGACCCCCGCCTTGGTATGTCGATTTTTATCCTGTAGTAGTGGGGATCCGCTCTGTAAGCAGCAGCGTCCGGCCGGGCAAGGCCGGTGCCGGGGATTGGACACGCGTAAGCTTTGGCACCGAGAGACTCGGCGTGTAATAACGGGCCGTTTGGTCGGCCCGGGAGGCTGCAATGGCGGAAGTCCCAGAAGTGACGCCCAAGATGGAAATCAGCGGCTATGCCGGGACGCGCTCGACGGCGGTGAAGGCGGTCCAGGCGGCGCATTATCAGCCGATGGCTGACAAGGGCCCGGCGGCTTCGTTGGAGGCGCAGGTAAAAAATCAGGCTGAAGCGGCAAACAGTTTTCTTCAGCGCATGAACGTGCGCCTGCGGTTCAACGTCGATGCGAACTCGAACTCGGTCCTGATAATGATCGTTGACACCGTCAACGGCGAAGTGATCCGCACGGTGCCGCCGGAGTATTTCATGAAGGCGACTCAGGCCGTCACCCAGAAGGGCATTATCCTGGACGAAGACGTCTGAGACGCGCCCAGAGCTGTCTGTCGCCGAGGAGGGCGAAATGTCGAGCATATCCACAGGCGTAGGCCTCATTTCCGGGATAAACATCGAGGAACTCGTCACAAAACTCATGGCGATCGAGCGAAGACCGCTCGACAACCTCAAAAGCCGCGTCGAAGACCTCACTACCAAGAAGACCCTCTTCGTGGACATTACTGCGCGTCTCTTGAAGCTCAAGCTGAATACCGACACCCTAAGCGGCAAGGGCAACGTATTCACGACGCGTCTTGCCAATTCATCCAATGAGTCCGTCCTCACGGCGCGCGCGCAGAGAGGCACGCCGGTTGGCAACTACACTTTCACCGTAAAGTCGCTGGTCCAGACGCACCAGGCCGTCTCCTCCGGCTACGCAAGCCAGGAATCTACAGCCGGCTCGGGCACAATCACCGTCGAGATGGGCAACGGAAATCTCGATCGCGCGACTTCCCTTGACAGTCTTAACGGCGGCGCGGGCGTCTCCGCCGGTTCGATATATATCACCGACCGCTCCGGGCGCGGCGCCACGGTAGACCTCTCCGGCGCTGTAACCGTCCAGGACGTTATCGACACGATAAACATGACCACCGGCGTAGGCGTCAGGGCAAGCGCCGAAGGCGATCATCTCGTCCTTACCGACACAACCGGCCAGAGCGCGTACAATCTCTCGGTCGAAGAGGTCGGCATGACCTCGACGGCGGCGGATCTGGGTATTCTCGGTTCGGCGGCCCTGTCCTCCATCACCGGTACGGACGTCGTATCAATAGCCGCGACGACATTTCTCGACACCTTAAACGACGGCCTTGGCGTGCGAAGCGTAACCGGGGTTGACGATTTTCGTATCACCCGCCGCGACGGTGTCCAGATAGGCGTCAACGTTATGAATGCCGAGAGCATCCAGGACGTGCTTGACCTGATAAATAACGACGCCGCCAACGCCGACGGCCTGCTTGTCGCCTCTATATCCGCCGACGGCACGGGGCTTACGCTTACGGACTCCACCGGGCAGTCGGGCGATCTTTCGGTGACGGCTCTTAATGCCAGCCGCGCGGCCGAAGACCTCGGTCTTCTCGGCTCTGTCGCTGCCGACACGCTCGCAGGCGATAGGGTTGTATCAGAACTCAACACCGTTCTGCTTCGGTCTCTAAACGGCGGCTCCGGCATTGCGGCGGGGTCCATTGCCCTCACCAACCGCCTTGGAGTCTCGGCTGATGTCGATCTCTCCACGGCAAAGAACTTAAGCGAGGTTATCTCTGCGATAAACGCCTCCGGCATAAGCGTGACCGCCTCACTTAACAAGGCAGGCACGGGACTTATGCTTACCGATAGCTCCGGCGGCGCCGGCTCTCTCTCCGTGGCCGAGGTGGATAGCACCACGGCGGCCGACCTCGGGATACTGACGTCGGTTTCGGCCAACACTCTGCGCGGCGCGAACATGCAGTTGCAGTACGTCGGCGAGCGGACGATGCTCAGCGACTTGAACGGGGGAAAAGGCGTATTCGCGGGCCAGTTCCGCATTACAAACAGCGCCGGCGTCTCGTCAGTCGTCGACCTTTCGCAGGCGGACGACACGCGCATAGAGGACGTTATCGGCGAGATAAACTCCAAGGGCATCGGTGTCATCGCATCAATAAACGCAAACGGCGATGGGATACTCCTGACCGACACCGCAGGCGGCGCAAACGCCCTTAAGGTCGCCGAAGTCGGCGGCACCACCGCCTCGGACCTCAATATCCTCGGCACGGCCACTGTCGCCGACCCTACTCACATCAACGGCTCCTTTGAATACAACATTTCGGTCAGCGCAACCGATTCGATAACAAACATCGCCACGAAAATAGAAGCCTCCGGCGCAGGCGTCTCGGCAGGCGTCATAAACGACGGCTCCCGCACCAACCCCTACCGTCTCGCGCTCGTCAGCGAGGTGGCCGGCTCCATAGGGCGGATGGTCATCGACACCGGGACGCTGGACCTGGATTTCAACACCACGCAAAAGGCGCAGGATGCCGTCGTCCTCTACGGACAGAATATCCCCGGCGCCGAGAGAATGCTCATTACCTCGACCACCAACACGATATCAGGCATCGTTGAAGGTCTCAGTCTAAGCCTCACCGGCGTCTCGGACAGTCCCGTGACCGTGTCAGTCACCACCAATGACGACGCCATCATTGACTCCATGAAGCGGTTCGTTGACGACTGGAACAACGTCATGGACAAAATACAGGCTGTCACCAGCTTCGATTCCGAAACGCAAAGCGCCGGGCCGCTTCTGGGTGACCCTACTGTTATTCGCATCGAGGGCGCGCTTGGCCGCATGATAAGCTACAACGTCCCGGGGGTTTCCGCGACGCTCAACCGCCTGAGCCGGCTGGGAGTGTCGTTCATGCAGACGGGCGCCATTGCGTTTGACGAGGCTGATTTCCGCGAAAGGCTGGCCTCGCGGCGCTCGGACGTGGAAGCACTGCTTACTACGGAGGATACCGGCTTCGGGGCGTACGCCAGCGATCTGATTGAAGGCCTGACCGACGCGTACGAAGGCGTCATACAGAACAAGAGCGACCTTTATGACAGCCAGATAAAGGTCTTCGAGGACCAGGCGGAGAGCCTCTCGGCGAGACTCGAGAAGGTTCAGGCGCGTCTCTACAACGAGTTCTATGGCATGGAGGAAGCCCTTGCCGGCCTCCAGACGCAGCGGGCTGCCATCGAAAACTGGCCGAATTTCCTCCTCAGCAGCAACAACAACAAATAGCGGGGAAAGCCGGCACGGAGTAACGACTGGAAAGGAGCACCAAGCGGATTATGGCGATAACCGGAACAGAGGCTTATCTCAAGACGCAGATACTGACGGCACCTCCGGAAAAGCTTCAACTGATGCTCTACGAGGGGGCGATCCGATTCGCCACGCAGGCCAGGGAGAAAATCGAGCAGAAGAAATTCGACGAATCCCACGAACTGCTCGTGCGCGCCCAGAATATAGTCATGGAGCTCATTTGCGGCCTTCGCCCCGAGCTTAATGCGTCGCTTTGCAGCCGGATGGCCGCGCTTTACTCGTTTATTTACACCAGGCTCGTGACGGCCAATGTCGAGCGCAATGTCAAGGCCATCGACGACGCGCTCGAAATACTCGCCATCCAGAGGGACACTTGGGTGGAACTGCTCGGCCGGCTCGCGCAACATCGCGCCGAAGCGGTCGAGGCTGTCTCCTGACGTCCCCTTATTTTGCGGACTTATTTGCTTGAATTGCGCGCGCAAAACTGGGACAATTCCTGCGTTATCCGCCCGCACCAGCCCGGCAGGAGGAAACGAACATGAATGTGCATATCGATGGGATTTGCCAGGATCCGGATACGCAGGCCGTGACGATTGGAAGGCTTTTGTCGGACATCCGAAGAGACGCGCTCTCTTCGGGAAGAATCGTCTGCGGCATCTCGCTTGACGGCAATGCAGTCGACACGCAGTATGAAAGATGCGTCTCCGAGCAGAGCGTCGAAAATTTCTCCGAACTGGTCGTGGAGACCGCCGACCCAAAGACGCTTTGCCTTGCTACGCTCGGGGAAGTGGCCCGCCATATCCTTCCCATCATAGAAGAATCCGGGCGCATAGGCGACCTCATCGACTCCGGCAAGGAGGTCCAGGCCCTCGGCCGCATCGTGCCCTGCATGGAGGCCTGGGGCGCGATAGTAAAGGCCATCCATGACATTGCACAGCTCATGGAGGTCGACATGGACGAGATCGCGGCCGAAGATGAATCGCTGTCCCAGAGCCTGCGTTCGCTTGTGGAGCTCCTGCAGAGCATCCGAAGCGCCATGGACGCGCGCGACATGGTTACCATCAGGGACGCGATGAAGCATGAAATGACCGCCTTCGCAAAGCGAGTGAACACGCAACTCGAGGCGCTCACCAGTCTCGTCGCAGCAAAGTGAGGTCATGGAGAAAATCGAGCGGAACCTCCTCACCCTGACGGCTCTCAACAGCGACCTCGCCGCCCTCGTCTCCCGCACTCGCGTCCCGGACCGCATACGCGTCTTCCCCGCCAAATCCGGCGCCGCCACCGCCGAAGTCGACACCGACGACGGCAGAAAGATACTGCTCCACTCGCGCTACGACCCCCTCGACGAAGCCGGGGTTTTTGCGGCGTCGACCGACACGGACAAGGTGACCGTTTACATCGTCCTCGGCTTTGGCCTCGGATATCACATCAAGGCGCTCCTGGCCGGCGCGCGAAAAGAGTCGAAAATAATCGTCATCGAACGCGACGCCGGGCTTTTCCGCGCAGCCTTGGAATCCGTGGACCTGGCGGAGGTCTTTGCCAGCCGCAGGGTTTTTCCCATCGTGGGCAAGGAGACGCCGGATATATTCCGCGCGCTTCAACCGCACGTGGTGCACATGTTTTTAGACGCGGTCTACCTCGTGCACCGCGCGTCGGTGGACGCCGCGCCCGAGTATTACACCGAGGTACACAAGGCGCTCGGCGATTACATCAACTACGGCATGCAAAACGTCATAACCACCGTCTCGGTGGCGTTCCTGTCGAAACTTAACTCTCTCATGAACCTTCCGTACTACGCTTTTTCCGCGGGCATCTCGCGCTACAAGGACGCCTATGCCGGCCGCCCGGCGATTATAGTGAGCGCCGGGCCGTCCCTTCATCGCAACGTTGAGACCCTCCGCAAGGCCCAGGGCCGCGCCGTCATCATCGCCGTCTCGACGATCTTCAAGCCGCTCCTGCGCCGCGGCATCACGCCGGATTTCGCCGTCGTGCTCGACTATCACCCTATCTCGAAAAAGTACTTCGAAGGCGCCGAAGGCGACAGTGAGGTCGTCCTCGTCGTCGACCCCAAGGCCTCCTATGACGCGGTGGAGGCGCACCGCGGCCCCAAAGCCGTCATACACAACGACGCGCTCCATGCGATTATCGATTCGCCGCCCTTCAACAAGGGCGTCATCCCCGCCGGGACGACCGTAGCGCACAGCGCGTTTTACTTCGCGGAGTAT
>CALMGO010000559.1 GCA_937863625.1 uncultured bacterium | reverse complement strand
TACGCGAGGCTGCGCGTCGTTGATGGAACCGCCCATCTCTGTCGCGCGACGGCGGGCGCTAAGGACCAGACGTATTTCCTGCACCGGCTGACTCAAAATGAGCTCGCACGCACTATCTTTCCGCTTTCGGACATGACAAAGGACGAAACGCGCCGTATCGCCGCGGATTTCGCCTTTCCCGCCGTCGAGCGAAACGAGAGCCAGGAAATATGTTTTGTCGGGAACGGCACCTATAAAGATCTCCTCAGAAGCCGGACGCCGCAGGCCATTCGACCGGGGCTCATTGTCGACACATCAGGAAAGGTCCTCGGGCGCCATGAGGGTTACCAGTTCTATACCATCGGCCAGAGAAAGGGGCTCAGAGTCGCGCTTGGAGAGCCCGCCTACGTCGTGCATATAGACCCCGCATCGGCGAAGGTGACTCTCGGAAGCGCAGAGGACCTCTGTTGCTCCGGACTTACCGCTATCGATGTCAGCTGGATAGCAGGCCGGGCGCCGGAAGAGGCCTTTGAGGCGGTGGTGAATATCCGCTATAACCATTGTGGCGCGGCGGCCAGCGTCACGCCGGTGGAACGCGGCGTACGAGTGGAGTTTCACGAACCAGTTCGCGCGGCGACTCCGGGGCAGGCCGCAGTATTCTATGTGGGTGATGAGGTCGTCGGCGGCGGCTGGATACAGCGAAGCATCGAATTTTCTTGACAGAAAACCACGGCGCACTTAAATGGTGGCAGACAAGCCACGCATATCCGGCAAGGAGGAGAATATGGTCCGCCCAGTCGTCACGCTCGTTGCTTTGTTGGTGCTTATCGGTTTCACGGCCTTCGGGTGCAGTAAGACTGACGAAGGCTCGACCACCTCACGACCCGGCGGTTCGTCTTCGGCGCCGGCCGGGGCCATAAAGGTCCGCGTGGGGGTGATAGTCCCCAAGACCGGCGACATTGCCACGTACGGCGACATGGTCGAAAAGGCCGTCCGGATAGCCGCTGATGACGCGCGGCTCGAGGGCAAGGTAGCGCCGGAACTGATCATACTTGATAACGGCGCAGACCAGCAGAAGACCGCCAGCAGCGCCAAGCAGCTCATCGACACTGATAAGGTCGATGTCATAGTCGGCCCCGTGACCACCAAGAACTCCATAATGGCGGGAGACATAGCGGAAGCAGCACGGGTGCCGCTCGTCACGCCAACCGCGACCAACGTCGAGGTCACGCGCAATCGCAAGTATGTATTCAGAGTCTGTTTCACGGACGCGTTTCAGGGCTCGACAGCGGCGAATTTCGCATATGACACGCTGGGCGCGCGGCGCGCGGCGGTACTGGTAGATTCGAGCGAACCCTACTCGATGGGCCTCGGGGACGAGTTCTCCCGCATCTTCAAGCAGCGCGGCGGGGAAATAGCCAGTTATGTCGCGTTTACCGCGGGCGGCGATGATTTCGGCGGCCAGGTAACGCAGATGAAGATGAAGGCGCCGGACGTCGTCTTTATGCCAACGTACTACGAACCGGCCGCCAAGTGCGTTTCACAGGCTCGCGCGATGGGCTTCAGGACGACTTTTGTCGGCACGGACGGATGGGACTCTTCCAAACTGTACGAGCTCTCCGGCGGCACCGTGAAGGGCAATTACTTCACGACGCACTTTTCGCCGCTTGAGGAAAGACCTGTGGTGAAGATGTTCGTGCAGAACTTCCGCGCAGCCTACGGCGTCGACCCCGACGCGCTGGCGGCGCTCGGTTATGACGCGGCCATGGTCGTCTTCGACGCGGTGAAGCGCGCCGGGCGCGCCGACAGGCAGGCGATTACCGATGCGCTCGCCACGACAACTGATTTTGAGGGAGTCACCGGCAAATTCTCCATCGACGCCAACCACAACGCGGTAAAAAGCGTGGTCATCCTCGAAACGGGGGATAGCAGTTCGATGTTGAAGGCAATTGTGGCGCCTTAGCCTGCCTTGTATGGCAAAAAGAAAAGGCGGCGCCCGAAGGCGCCGCCTTTGTTGTTATACGGCCGCTATCCTACTAGGATGCGGGAACCCACGTCGCGCCGTCCTGCGCAGCGCCGACACCCACCGCAAACTTACCGGCGAGGTTCGTGACGCCAGCTTCGTACGCGGCATCGGGGTTGGCCTGAAGAGCAGCCAGGTTGGCAAGATCATAGTTCTGGACTGAAACGTTGGTCGTCGCGTAAACTTCCGCCTGCTGGTTGATGACGAACGCGCGGTTACCTGTGTTGCGAATCGTCTGCGGTATCGCGTAGCAGGCCCACCTTGTCTCCTGGAAGTTGGCATCGGCGGCCACAGCGCCAGGGAAGGCGCCAAGAGCCGGTTCCTGAATCTCGGCACCGCCGCCACCCGGCAGGAAGAATACGAATACATAGCCGCTCTTGGTCGTTATGCCTAAGGCGTCAACGTTACCAAGGGACTGCGAAATCGACGGCGGGTCAAGAAGGCCGGCCGCTCCGCGCGGAATCACGGAGCCCGCCAGTTCCTGCAGGAACCCGTACTCACCAAGACCGTCAGCATCCTGGTCAACAATCTGCCTGGCCTGGAACTCAGCCTGCGAGGACGCGAGACTGCGAAGCGTACCGATAGTCGACGTCTCGTTGGCGACAAGCCTGCTGCTCAGAAGGTTCGGTATCGCTATCAATGCGATAATCGCTATGATGGCGATCACTATCATAAGCTCGATCAACGTAAAACCGTGTGCTTTCCTCATCTCATTCTCCTTGGCTGTAAGTAGACCCTTTCCCAAGTTTGCGCCCCCTGGACCCCGGCCGCTCACCCCCTTTCAAGGCACTGGGGAACCGTTTGAATTGTTAATTGCGCTTAATCTTCCTACGCCACATTAAGCAAGGGGTGTGCCAATCGAGAGTTGAAAAGGAGGCGTCACACGTAACTCGTTGTGTTATAGCATGTTAGAAATACGAGGAAAGCTTGCCGCTGTCGGCCTGAAACCCCAAGTGACAGTTTACGTCACATGTCTTATGACCAAAAAGCGCAAATGCTGACATTTATTGTCACATGGTCGGGTCAAGTTCGCAGCTACGAGGGGGCTTTCTGCGGGTCAAAATGGCAATCATCAATATCGCAAACGCCAATGCAGCCGCGCCGAGCGATACGCCTGCGCCCACGACGAAACTTAGCGGCCGGTAGACAAACTCGACATCGTGCTCGCCCGGGGGCAGAAAGACCGCCCTCAGCGTCGCGTCGGCCGGCATTATCGGCTCTTCAACTCCGTCGACGCAGGCCTTCCAGCCGACGAAGTAGGCGTCTGCAAGCACAAGCACGGAGTCATTCCGGCAGGTTGTCTTTACCGCCACGCGGCGCGGTTTGTACTCGACTATTGCGGCCTGGCCGGTGAAATCCTCAGGCACTGCGTCCGGCGCGATTCTATCCGTTTCGAGGACCACCTCCCTATGCGGGTCGAAATCCGCCCTCGCGCACATTTTGTTGAGCGCGTCAGTATCACTTGCAGCCTGCAGCCACGTGCCGACGAGGTACGCCCGCGGCGTTGCGCGCGTGTTTTCATATGCGAATGCCTTGCCGTCGTCGTACGTCTCCCGTATGCCCTCGCCCGCAAGCGGCGCGGCCGAAAGAAAGTGCGTGACATTCAGCGCATCGATAAGCGGCGAGTCGAATACGGGCAAGTGCGTCGTCGCAACCAGATTGACGCCCGGCCCCACGACGCGGCGGATGTATTTCATGTATCGATCGAGCCGGAGCGACTGATCTCCGCGGATGTCTTCAAGGCCGTATAGAATCGCGCTGTTGGGAATAAGGCAGTCCCCCTTGACGAGGTTTACTCCGACAGAGCCAGGCGGGTCCACTCCCAGAAGCCTACCCTCGCCGGGAGCGGTCTTCATGCTCTCAAGCACGGCAAACGGCGGCGTTATGAGGTCCGCCGGAACATAGGGGTTGTGCCCTGTCACCGTGATCAAAAGCTCGGCCGCGACAAAGACAAAGGCCGTCACGGCCGCCCAGCGTCTCATGACCGGCGCAAGAGCAACGATCCAGCAGGCACCGAGAAGAAATGCCGTCGGCACAAAGACCGCAGGCGCGAGAAGCACGTTCCCGTATCGCCCTTTGACCATTGCGAGAAACCACGACAATGCCGTCCATTGTTCATTGTCGAAGAAACAAAGCGCGCGGCCCGTCCAGCCAAGCGTTCCCATGACGGCCACTGCCGCTACAAAGCCGAGCGCCGCGGTCATGGCCGCCTTTCTGAACGAAGTGTCGTCCCAGCTCGCCTCCATAAGGGCGGACGCGCCCGCGCCCGCCAGAAGGGCTATGGCGACGTTACTCATGAAGACGACTCTCGCCATGTCCATGCCGGTCACGAGAAAGGAGAGTCTGCCAAGAAGGTCACCGAGCCCCAGACTCATCAAAAGCAGGAACGCGCCCACGCCCGTCGCGACCGCCAGGAAGAACTTTTTTCTCTCGAACCTTCCCAGAAAGAGCCCCGCCGCCGCAAAGACCAGCGTCGCCGCGCCAACGTATCCGCCAGTGGCCGTCATGAACGGGCGCCACAGGACCGCCGCGCCATAATAGATCCCCTGCGCCGGGCTTCCGAAAAACTTCGGAAATACGTACGGCAGAAACGACACCGGCGTCGAAAAGCGGTTGAGCGCCTCGTACTGCCTCACACTGCGCGCGGTTAGGAGGTTCAGTTCGATAAACGGCACGAGCTCCACCGCCGCGAGCAAGAGCCCCAAGGCCAGAGCAAGCGCCCCCACACCAAGAGCCGCAAAACCTTTTCGCGCTCCCTCGCGGCATTTCGCCACTGCCGCCCACAGGACATAAATGCCCATGAAGAAGAATGCGTAGATGACAAATTGCGGATGTCCTGCAAACTGCATCATGGCAGCAAGGAGCGCGGCCACGACGGCCAAAGTCACGCTTGTGCCTTCTACTGCCGCGTAGAGAAAGAGAAACGCCCACGGGAAAAACGCAAACGCAGCCGTGGTCGTCCTCAACTCCATCCACGTGACGCCGAGAAAGCCGAACGTATACGCCGCCGCCGCAAGGGCGGCCCCCGCGGCGGCAATCTTAAGCGCGCGCGCCAGCACGTACATCCCCATGATCATCAGCACAAAGTGCGCCACGAGTTCGAGACCGTGGGCAACGGGGCCGGCAAAGACAAACCACAAAAGGATAAACGGGTCGAGCGGCTTGGTAATCCCATCGGCCAGAAGCGGCGTCCCACAGAGTATTTTGGGATTCCACAGCGGCCATGTGCCGTCGCGCCACTGGCTGACCGCTTCCATGCGCAGCGGGTAAAACTGATATACGGGGTCGTCGAGTTCGGTATTGTAGGGGATAAGCCCCGGCATGTAGGCCCTGCCGGGATTGAAATTGGCCTGCTGCCAGTCGGCGTTTAACGGTATGAGCCCGAAGAAGAGAAACTTGTAGAAAAACACGGCGACGAGGACCAGCAGCATAGCTGCATATATGCCGTCGGCCTTTGTAAGCCTGGGCAGACCGGGCGTAGTCCCCTGCGGCAAGTCACGCATCATTCCGATTCCTTCCGGTCAAACGGCCACTGGGGCCTCTTCTCATCCGGACTCACGTCATACTCGAAGAGGCCTATCCTGTAGAAGTCCACTGCGACTACGGCCAGCAGGCGCGAGCGCGCATATTGCCGCGGATACCGCTCGCGAAAGTACGCATCCTCGTCTGGGTTTCCCATCTCAAGCAGCAGATGCGTCACCGGAAAGCGAACGAAAGTATTCCACGCGTTCCCGTTGCCTCTGGCAAAAGGCATGGCGAAATACCGCGTATCCAGGCACAAGCTCGGAGCCCAGTTTCCGGCAATGCATATGTCGCGGTCGTCACCCAGGTGCCTTGAGATTATCCTGCGAGCAATCGTCATTTCGTAGCGCCTGTCACTCTTCGACAGGCTCCCCTGTACGAGCGCAGCCTGTCCGGCAACAATGACGACTGTCAGCACCACCGCAGTGACGAGTCTCGTGCGCTCGCCTATCCCGCCCGGACGGAGACGTCGCAGGAGACGCGCCCATGCAATACCGACCGCGGCGATGATGATCCCCAGAACGACAAGAAATATAATATGCTGCCACATGGCCGCCGTCTGCGACGCGATCTGCCCCGCCGTAGTCGCCACGCGCTCGGCGCGGCTGCCGATGAAATGCGTCTCGACAAACTGTTCAAACCATCTCGCCGCCGTGGCATCGGTGCCGGCAAGAGGCGTGTTGCGGCGGTTCTCCACCATAAACCTGAGCGCCACTGCGGCTATTTGCGCGCCTGCCAGTACGCGGAGCACAGTCGGCAGCCACGACTGTCTGAGCGTCCGCCCGGCGCCAGCACTTTTCACAATGCTCACTATCCACTGCGCCGACAGCCAGCAGGCAGCAGGCAGCATGAACAGGTAGTACCTCGTCGGTCTGTATTCGAGAAAAGCCACTTCCGCAAGCGACGCGGCAAACCACCAGACAAAAAGCACGTTCGGATTTCCCGGCGCAAAGGCCTCTTTGCGTACGGCCGAACCGGAAAATGCAAGAAGCGCCAATATAACGAGCAGCGGCATCCGCACTGCAAGCATGCTGTCGCTCAAGGTCCTTATCGCCAAATCCCCGGCTGCGGAAACAAGCGGAAACGTCTGAAAATAAGGCATCTGCAAACGAGTCACAAGTTGCCTTGCCACCTGTGTTCCGCCGGCAACTCTCCAGGAAAGAGCCGCCGCTCCCGCAGCCAACGCAAGCACAAAGAGCAGAACCACCCATTTTCGCGCAGCGCTTGCGTGCGACCTTTGCCATACCTCGCTGCAAAAGGCCAGCATAAACGCGCCCGAAACCGCCACGGTGCTCGCCCTCGTGAAGTAGGCCAGGACGAGAAACACCACCGTACCTGCGTAGCGCTTCCATCCCTTCATGTGGTAGAAAAACGCCGCAATCATCAGCAGACAGGCGGCCTGTGCATCAAAAAGGCCAATCCGGTCAAACGAGACCAGAAGGAAACTGACCGACGCGAAGAGCCCCGCGACAAGTCCTGTCCGCCACATGCCAGTGCGGACCCCCACCAATATCAAGAGCGCGCAACTGAGCACTCCTGCAGATACGCTGATAAGTCTCGCCTGTATCCGTCCCACGCCAAGAGTCTCGAACACCGCCCAGCCAAGAAACGTCGGCACGGGGCTTGTCTTCAGGTGCCCGGCAGCAGTGAGCTCGACATCGGGAAGCCAGCTGCCAAAAAGAACCCGGTTTCTTGCCTCGTAGTACTTGAGCCCCTCGTCGGTGTATGCAGCACGGGAAACGCTCAGGCCATGCGGAGGGTCCGCGTCTATATATACCAGGCGAAGCACCGCCGCCAGGAGTATCACGCCGGCCGCCAGGATTGCCACGGCCCACCTTGCCCTGCCTTCAGGCGTCATGGGATTTCTCCTCGCACAGGAGCAGGAGTCTGACGGGGACGCCCTTGACGCCGATAAGCGCCACCTCGCCCTTTTTGAGCGGTCGAGCCACTGCCAGCGCGCACAGGCTCCCGACTGCGAATACTACGACGGCAAACGCCGCCGCGAATGTCCCGCCCTGCATGAACACGACCTCGGCCGCCAGGGCTGTTGCCCCGCACGCGGCGGTAAGCCTGATGAGGCTCGACCATGGCATCGTAATGGCGCGCCTGACGCTCAGGAATGCGTACTCTGCCAGTATCACAGCTACGCCGGCTGCGCCAGCCCCCACTGCGGCGCCTTTTATCCCGAACCACACCGCCCCGGCCGCCGTGGCGGTAATACTGACTCCCGCAAATATCCCCCTTATCACGACTGCGGCACGGTGAAGGCCCGAGGCGTAGAGAGCGGCGGAGTGCGCTCCGCCGCCATATATCCTTCCCGCCAGAAACGCCCAGGCGAGCACCACAAGCACCGCCTCGGCCGCGGGATTGTGTCCCGAAAGCGGCAGTCGTATCACGAGAGGCGAGAACACTATCGCTCCCATAAGTACCGGCACGCCGAGCATAGCCGTGACCCTGACATAGAGGGAATGCATCCGGGCAAGTTCGTCGTTTTTGCCGTGCGCATAAGCCTTGCTCAGAGCCGCCAGCGATACGTTCGCAAATCCCCCCATGAACGCTTTGTTGGCCATCACGGCCATCATGAGCGCAGCGGTAAAGAGCCCTATCCGGTCCTCGGGGAGCCGAGCGGCTTTGAGAACCATCGGAGCCGATTGCACGCCGATAAGATATGTGAAAATCGATGCAAGCCAGACTGAAAGCGATATTTCAAGCAGGCGCCCCAAAGGATACGGCCGCGACGGCCCGGCGATTTCGCGTCCAAGGGTCGAGAGGAATATCACAGTCGCAAGCGCCGACCCGAGCGCGAATCCGGCAAAAACAATCGCCGTCGATCCGAGCATCGCGCCCGCAACGACCAGTACGAGGGTAACCGCGCTACTGACGAATTTCCCCACCGCAACCACTTTCGCGCGGAAAAGCGCGATGTTTATTACTGCAAGAAGCGCCGACAGCATCACAAAGGCCGTATAGGCAGCCACCGCCGCGGTAGTCATCGCACCTGCGCCACGCGAGCAACCAAGCACCGCCGCAATTGCCACTGCCGCGAGCACGGCCGCAGCCGCCCGGATGGCAAGGCTTTTCTTGAGCAGACCCCGGCGCTCTTCGCGGGCTTCGTGAAGACGCTGCACAAGGACCGTTATACCTTCCTTGAAGCCCAGACCTGCCACGAGCGTCATGAGCCCTACGGCA
>CALMGO010000558.1 GCA_937863625.1 uncultured bacterium | reverse complement strand
AAATAATACAGTGACTTGTTCGGAAGAATCACCACCTGCCCGCTGTATGCATAGGGCGCTGCCGTGACCTCGACCCCAAAGAGTTTGCCGGACTCGCCTTCCTTTGCGCCGATGAACCTCACTTTGGCACTCATATCGTGGAGCGGCAGGGGCGCCTGCCACGTCAGGGTCTCCACAGTGTCCGCCAGGTAGGCAGTCCGCATCTTAACGGGGGTTCCCGCCCGACGGTCCTGGTCGAAGCGCACCCAGGTCGTCGACGGCGGATTCTGGTCATCGCTGATGTACACCTCCGATAGATGTCCCTTTTTGATCCAGGACTCAAGAACAGATGCATCTTCGGGCGCGATGGTTCTTTTCAACTGTTCTGAACTCCAGACTTCGCCTTTGGCGATGTCATATTTCTCTATTCTGAAGCGGCCATTCTTCTTGTAGACCTGGATGATGGCGACAGGGTCAAGCCCTCCGTCGGCCGCTCTCCTCCCTTTGTATATCAACGCATGATAGGTGGGGGCAAATGCGTCGCGCGCGCTTTCGACCTTGTCCCGGAGCTCCTGCGCTTCCCCGAGGGTTCCATTTATGACCTTTGCACTTCTGGGCGCGCCTGCCTCGTAGATATCCGCCGGCCCCTGCTCCGGATAGTAGAAATACGCCGGCGAGTCCCAGTTCGATGGCGCCTCGTACTCATTGACGGCCAACCCCATCATGACAACCCGCTGTGTTGCCGTGTCGACGGCGATCTTCTGGACGTTTCCTCTGCCCGGTTGCACGATTGAGAAAACATCCACTGACCTCCCGTCTATCGTCTCGTGTGTTTCTTTGACTTGCGCCCCCTGTTTTTCTGCTTCCGCTATCGCCATGGCCATGAGTTCCATAAAGCTCGCCGAGTTCTCGATAGTCTTAGCCTTGTTTGCGTCTGGGCCGTAGGCCGTCTTTTCGTCATACGTGTCAATTGTCACCGTGTCAGCCGCCGCGTCGTATACGTAGCGCCTGCCTTCGCTTTTGTCGAAATACGTGATCTTGTCCTGCTGCTTTACGATTCGCCGGAACGGCTTGAATGACCACCATTGTTCCAGTTCTTCTCCCATGTGTTCCATCCGGATATGCACCCACTCCGCGTTCTTTGAGTTCTCGACCGCACTGGCAAGTGCCGCATAGGCATTGCCTTCGGTCCCCGGTCCCACGTATAGCGAAAACATGAGAATTGTCGCTGCTGCCACCGCCGTTCCTGCAGCCCCGATAATCCATCGCCTCATCCGCATCGTATGGCCTGACGAATACACCTTCGTCCAGCCTTCCGCATAATCGGTCATCTCTGTATCCTCCATGCTCCCTGCATCGCGCCCGGTTTTCGCGAACGACGCCGCAACCCGCTCGTCCAGTTCGCTTGATGTCCCTGCGCGAATCGCCTTGAGCCTCTCTTCAAGTTCTCTCATGTCCGTGTCATTCATCGCCGGTCCCTCCGGCTAACCGCTTCTTGAGCCGCTTCAGTGCCTGCGCGTACCTCGCGTGCGCACTGCTCTTCGTTACTCCCTGGATTCTCCCTATTTCCGCAAATCCCATCTCGCCCCATATCCGAAGTGCCAATGCGTCCTTCTCATCATTCGGCAGTTCGCCGATAACTTTGAGCAGTATCCCGTTCTCTTCCGCTCGTACCGCTCGCCGGCTCGGCTCCTCTTGCGCGTCGGCCGGTTGTGTCTCGGACACCCCAGAGCGAAATGAGTCGCGCACCTTGTTGCCGCGTACTACCGACAGCGCACGGTTTCGCGCGCACACCGTAAGATACGCGCCCCACCTCCTGGAGTCGCTCGGTAGCGCGCCAGTCCGCACCAGGTGGGCAAAGACGTCGTGCACAACGTCCTCGGCTGACGCCCTCTCACCCACGATCGCCCAGGCGAGAGTGAGCAGCCGGTCCTTGTGTTGCCTGTACGCCTCCTCAAGCACGCCAGTGCCTTTGTTCGTCTCCTTTTGCCGCAACTGCTGTCTCCCGGATATCCGTTTCTGCGCAGGGGCCCTGCACCGAACGTTCATAGTAATAACGCGCCACGACCGGCTTCGTTCGGAAAAAAACAGCCCCGCGGCAGTGCGCCGCTCAAATGATATGGATTCCTCAAAGGAAAATCAGCGTATCAGAACCGTGAACGGTGTTTCCACCTCACAACTTTATGGGCGGCTCATCCTCGTCTTCAATAAATGACAAATCTATCGGCTCCCTCTCCGCCTCCTCTTCCTCCTCCGGCGCTTCCCACTCGCCGAATTCTATCGGCGGCAGTTCCCCCCTGTCGCCTCCCCCCGGCCCCTCCAACTCTATCGCGGGCAGTTGCTGCGCCTGCCTCGCGACCTTTGGCGCGTTTGCCGACGGAGGCCTGACCGCGTATGGAGCCGTCCTTATCGTCGCCTCCGTCCGCGGCTTGTCCTCG
>CALMGO010000557.1 GCA_937863625.1 uncultured bacterium | reverse complement strand
CATTTACCGTGGGCGTCCCGGCAATAACGCGGCCAAGGAGGCGCTGGCGGCTATCACAAATCCCTGCTGCGTGACAGGCGGCCTCGACGACGTGGCCCCCGGACGAGACGTCTTCATAGGCGTGTCAAAGCCCGGCGTCCTGTCGAAAGAAACGGTGTCGCGCATGAACAAAGGCGCGATAGTGTTTGCCCTTGCAAACCCGGATCCCGAAATCACCATCACGGACGCGCTCAATGCGGGAGCGGCCGTGGCGACCGACGGAAGGTCGATGAATAACGCGCTGGCTTTCCCGGGAATTATGCGCGGGACGCTCGACTCCGGTGTTTCGACGATAACTCCCGCAATGAAAATCGCTGCGGCCAGGGCCATCGCGGAATCAGCCCCCTCCGGGGTGCTGCTGCCCAATCTTCTTTCGCCGGCGGTTCACAAGCATGTGGCCCAGGCTGTTGCCAAGGCAGCCGGGGGATAGCACCGGCTGACGTCGATGCGATGTCTGCTATCAAAAGGGTTCTTGGTGGGGTAATATGTCTATTCACAAGGACAAGTCGGTAACCAAACCGTAACAACACCGCGCGATACTTGTGGGCATGATGCTTAAGACTCGCAAAGAACGACGGGAATTTTCCGGGCTTATATTTCTGGCCGCGCTGGTACTTGTGCCTACGGCCGCGCTCGGCATTGTCGGGCTCAACAGCCTCGCACGGGCGCAGGCCGCCTTTGAGAGAGACATCCGCGAGTCATATCGCAGGACCGCCGAGGGGATAGTCAGCCAGACGACGGAGATGCTGACTCCGAGACTCTCCCGTATCGAAGCAGCGGCCACAGCCTTTCTTGAAGATCGCACATCCGAGACACGCGCGGCCCTTGCCGAGGCGGATCCCCTGGTTAAAGGGTTCGTGATTCTCGACCCTCATTGGCGTCTCGTGTATCCCGCGCCGCTTCAACAGCAGGTCTCCCCTTCGCCCTCGCCGGAAATCCGTCTTCTGCAGGCGGCAGCAGAGACCGTAGAGGTGCAGAGGGGCGCCGCCGAGGCGCTTCCGCTCTACCAGACTATTCTCGAATACGAAGGAATGGACGAGCCCACTGCGGCGCGATGCCTTGCCGCCATAGCAAGGTGTCATGCGGGCATCGGAGAAACGGACAAGGCGGTCGAGGCATATCGTCGTCTTTCCTCGATGCGGGACTACGCGTCGGACATCTCGCTGCCGCTTCTCGCGTCGTTTCGAATCTGGCAGCTTACCCCCTCAGAGGAGAGCCGCCTTGAGCTTTTGACCGCGTGCAGGGCGAGGGTCTACACGGCGCCTGCAGGACAGATACGCTACTGCGTAGCGGCGGCCGGTGGCGAAACCCCCGAGGCGGTGACACTTGCCCGGGCTATATCCACGCTGCTGGCGGCACGTGAAAGCGACGAGCAACTCAGTCGGAGCGCCATGTTCCTCGTGCCTCCGGCGGCGTTCAGCGACGAAGAGGGGCTCTCGGGGTGGAAATGGCAGTCGCAGCGGCTTGGAGATACCTGGTACGTATTCGCATGCGCTCCCGTCGGGCCGAGTGATGAGGCAGGCGTGCACCCGGTGGCGGCAGTATTTGTCAATGCCAAATCACTGACGAAGGACCTTGTTGCACCGCTTGTCAATATCCAGTCCAGAAGCGAGAAGGCGAGTTTTTCCATTGCCGAGCGCGGACGTTGGCGCGAACCGCCTCCTCCCAACGAAGAGCCGCGGCCCATCGTGCGGGAACGCTTCGACGAGCCGCTGGATTTCTTGAGCATTGTCGTCATCGACGCGGACAACACGCTGGGCGACCTCGCGCGCGGGCGGGTGCGCCTTCTGACCTGGACGTTTGTCCTGGCGGGCATAGGAGTAATCGCGGGAATGGCGACGGTGTTTGCATGGGCCGCCAGGCGGGCCCGCCTGGCAAGGCTACAGACTGACTTCGTCGCGAACGTCACTCATGAACTCAAAACCCCTCTGACTGCCATAGCGAGCCTGGCTGAGACCATGCAGCTCGGACGAGTCTCGACCCCAGAGAGAAACGCCGAGTTTCTCTCCGCGATAGTGAGAGAGACCGGCCGCCTCTCGCGGCTTATCAATAACGTGCTTGATTTTTCGAGACTCGAGAGAGGCGTTCAGCAGCACCATCCGGAGCGAGTCGACCTTGCCGACCTGGTGGAGAACGTGGCGGCATCTTTCAAGGCATCGCTTCCGGAAGGCTCGGACACTGTTCTCGACTTGCAGTTGCCCGACGAGCCGGTCTTCTCGGATGTGGACCCCGATTGGATTGCACGGGCGATATTCAATCTACTCGATAATGCATACAAGTACTCGCGGGAGCCGCGGAGAATAGTGGTCTCTCTTGAAACTGACGGTGCTGCTGTCATTCGTGTCCGGGATAACGGCATCGGCCTCTCCGCCGCGGAA
>CALMGO010000556.1 GCA_937863625.1 uncultured bacterium | reverse complement strand
CCACAGAAAAAAACGCGACGTTTTGAAGATATGATAAGTCGTGACGAAAGACGCGTTAAGCCAAAGGCCGCGATGCGAAAAGAGAAGTCCGGCGAAAGCCCCTCCGGCAAACGCCGGGGTGAAAGCCTGTCGTGCGCCTTCGGGTCGGGATGTGGCTGGATTAATAGGGCCGCAAGTCTACTCTATACAAGCGGTTACGCGTGTAAAAGGCGTGCTTTGCAAGTTCCGGCGGTGCTCGTGGCGTCGGCGAAGCAGGTGGTGATCAGGCTCTACGCATATATTTCCGTGAACAAATTCGCCGGTTGTAACGTATT
The DNA here is from genome assembly GCA_937863625.1 of uncultured bacterium. Classification (GTDB taxonomy): domain Bacteria; phylum Planctomycetota; class DG-23; order SLPQ01; family SLPQ01; genus CALMGO01. The sequence continues at coordinate 4,983 of CALMGO010000556.1, read as the reverse complement.
GCTTGGTGTTGTGGGTGGTCACATTATGGGGCTCGCCAGGAGTGGAAGTTGCGTCTGACGCCAATTCGCTTTAGAATACGTTGCCGGCCACGGACAAGGCGCGTTGAGGTAGCAGTGAACCGCCGTCTCCGGTATTTCTGTAATTCAGGCCGCACTTTCGATAATAACGGATACAGGCAGATGCATTGGGGGAAGAGTCGAACACAACTACGCGCATGAAAGGACTTGGAAAATGAAAAAGTACTGTGTAGGGGCAGTCGGTCTGGTCGTGGTCTGCCTGGCGCTTATTGCCGCGCAGGCGCAGGCAGCGGACGCGGATTTCCTGAATCTGATACCTGACGAGGCGGCAATCGTCGTTGCGGCCAAAAGCGCCAACGCATACAGGACGGGTCTCGAATCATTCCTGAACCAGATCGAGCCGAGCGCATACGCGTCGATGGGCGATCCCCTTTCGACTTTCATCAGTGACACGGGCGATGGCGGCGGTCTCGACACCGAAGCCCCCGTCGGCATGGCGCTTATCTTCAAAGCCAAAGACGCAGCGGCCGGTATGGGCGGCGGTGCGGACGTTACCATGGTTTTCCTTGTGCCCGTATCGAACATTGAGACGTGGAGAAACTCGTGGTCGGGAGCGATAGGCAAGGATGAAGACGGCGTCTACGAGTACCTCGAAGGTTTCTACGGCGGTCGGACCTACTTCGTCGAAAAGGGAGCCTACATTGTGTTCGGTGACAATGTCGACGCGATCGGCAGGTACGGCAAGTCCGTCGAAGCGGCCGTGTCCGGCGCGCGCAGGGATTCTCTGGCCAAGGCGCTTTCAGGCGGCACGATAGTCGCCAACGTAAGCGTGGCGGGCCTGAGAAAGAGCTACCCGACGCTTGGCGCCGATATGGAACGCACGATAGCGATGATGGGTGCAATGATGCTGCCGGGCCAGGGCGAAAAAGGAGCGGCCATAGCTGACACCTACAGCAGGATCGCCCAGGATATGCTAAGCGGCATAGATGAGATCTACGCCGCGGCGACGGTGGACGCTTCCGGCATCATGATAAAAGCCGAGCTTCAGGCCGCCGAGGGTTCGGTGATTTACAACATCATTAGCCAGCAGGCCAAGGTCGATATCGAGGGGCTGTACGCGATGCCCGCGGGGTCGGCCTTTGCCGGCTGCGGCGGCGTCCAGGGCGACGCAGCGTGGGACTACCTCGGCGACATATATAAGAAACTCATGTCCGGCATGGCCGATACTCCCGAGGAAGCCGAAAAAATCGGCCAGGAGGCCGCGAGCGCTATTGAGAAATTCCGCGCGGCAGGGCTGGGCCAGTCGGCCGCGTTTGCGATTCTTCCCGGCACGGACAAGTTGTTTACAACCGTTGCCGCGCACAAGACCGCAGACGCAACCAAGGCTCTCGACACGTTCGTTGACACGATGGCCAACGACAACTTCAATATCGTCGGGCTTAAAATGATGGCTGCAAGCGGCATAAAGGCGGGTCCGATCGAAGTAACCGACGAGACTATCGACTCCACGCCTGTGAAGGTAATGTCGCAGGCGCTTGACCTGACGAATACGCCTGAAATGCAGCAGCAGATGTTCAAGAAGATGTTCGGCGACAAAATCGTGACGCGCCTGGCCGCCAAGGGCGACATGCTCTACATCTCGGTTAACGACGACGGAAGCGCCCTCGCCAAAATGCTCTCCGGCGCGGACCGCATCGATGCGGAAAAAGTAAAGCGCAGCCTCCCCGGCGGCGCGGATGGCGCGACCGGCGCGATGGTGGTGTCGGTCGGCGACTACATGGCGTGGATATTCTCCATAGCCCCGATGCCCGGTGGTAATGTGGGCTCATACGTGGTGCCCGCCACCGACAAGTACCTCGCGGTCAGGACGAGCGTCTCAGGCGGTACGGCCAGGATGATCGTCACCATCCCCACCGAGCAGATCCTCGCCGGCAAAAACGTCCTCGGACAGATGATGTCGCAGAGGATGCAGGGCGCCCCTGAGGATGCTATCGAATGGGACGAGGAGGATGAAGGCGACGATAGTGCCGCGGACGAGTAGCGCGACGTTATGTAGGCCTCTGCTGAAGGGGCTATCCTGGCGATAAACCGCCGCGCCGCGGCGCTGTGACCGTGGCGCGGCTCACTTTGAGGTGATTGTGAAGTTGCCGAAATACGTCCTTCTGTTTCTGGCGATCGTGGCGGCCGGACTGGTCTCCACCGGGTGTCAGCCTCGCATCGACCCTGCCTTTGCGGATTTCGACCCGAGGTATGTCCAGGCGGCCCCGTCAGAAAGGACTGTGTCTTTCGGTGTGGTCTTTGTCGACTACGGGGTCGAGGAGCAGGACCTTATCGATACGGCTTGGGCCCTCGCGGAAGAGATAAAAGGGCCTCAGGCCGCCCTCTGGAAGAGTAACGCCATGCGCATAGCCGTCGCATCCGCACGCGACGCGCGCGAAATAAAAGAGATAGTGAGCGCCTGCCAGACTGCCAAACTCACCCGCCAGGACGTGATCATGCCGCCGGGGCAACCGTTTGAACTCATCTTCGGCCCGATCGTAAAGGAGACGGGACTCGCCTATACGACCCGGGACGAGACGACGTATGCGGATGTCAGAAATTACCAGATGATCTTGCGGATAAAGACTTTGGGGGCCGGAGCGTACTCGAGCGTGGTGGTGTCGCCGCTGTTTAGTTGCGGAGTTGTGCCCGAAGATGTGGAGCTCAAGGGCATGGAGGCGGTTTTCCCTCTCAAGGAGGACGCGTTATTCCTCATAGCGCCGGAGGCAAATCCGGCCGAATTGAGGCCCGGCGCGCTTCTGATCGAGGAGACCGGCGCCGGTCGCGTGGTCAACATGGTGCTTGTCGAGATGCGCCTTCTGTAATAATTTGGATTGACAGGCATTTTCGCGGCGATAGACTATTGTGAGTTGACAGACAAATGTAGCGTGTGGTCGATTTAATGCAAAATTGCAGACCACGGAAAAATAACTGCTAAAGCTGCCCAGAGGCCTGATAAAGCTCGTGCTCTTTAGCGCGGGCTTTTTTTATTGTCACGGGTGCCGCGAATGAATGCGCTTCTCTTAGACTTCGCATATGCATGCGGACTGACCGCAGGAAGCCCGTACTTTCTCTTCAAGATGCTGGCGACCGGCAAGTATCGCGAGGGCCTCGGCCAGCGGCTGGGATTTGTGGAGGCCGCTCGGCGCGATGGCTGCATCTGGCTGCACGGCGTGAGCGTCGGAGAGGTGCTCGCCGCGCGAACGATTGTGGCCGATCTTCAAAAGGCGTTTCCCGACAGAGACATAGTCATATCGACGACGCCGAGCACCGGACAGGCGATCGCGAAACGCACCTACCGCGACAGGAAGGTGTTCTATTTCCCGTTGGATTTCTCGCGCGCAGTGGCCAGGACTTTCCGCCGGATAAAACCGGGAATCGTCGTGCTGATGGAAATGGAGATATGGCCGAATTTCCTCGCGAGGGCGGTGGCGCTGGGGGTTCCTGTCGTCGTGGCCAACGGGAGAATCACCGAAAAGGGCGCAAAAGGATACCGAAGGCTCGGCTCGCTGGCAAAAGGGTTTCTCAGCGGCGTCGACGTATATCTCATGCAGACGGGCCGATACGCCGAGAGGCTCGAGTCGCTTGGAGTTCCGCCGGAGAAGATACGCGTGGCCGGCAACGTGAAATTCGACACTCTCTCCACCGACGTCGACGCCAAGCGCGCGCTGCTGATTCGGGAACAGATGGGCGTAAAGCGCGACGAGAAACTTGTCATCGGCGGTTCGACTCACGCCGGCGAGGAGGACGCGCTCCTCGACGCGTACGCTCGGCTGAGACAGTCCGACGGCAAGGTCAGGCTTCTCATCGTGCCGAGGCATGACACGCGGTTTAACGAGGTGGCCGGGCTGATCGAAAGCCGCGGTTACAAAGTCCGCCGCAGGTCTCTTGCCGGCAGACGCGAGGAGCCGACCGGCGCCGAGGTGATCCTCGGAGACACGATGGGCGAACTCGAGTGGCTCTACGAGGCGGCCGACGCGGCGTTTGTCGGAGGGAGCCTGATACCGCACGGCGGACAGAATATGATGGAGCCCGCCGCCAAGGGAAAGCCGGTGGTGTTCGGACCGCACGTTGACAATTTCCCCGACGCTTCCGAGATGCTTCTCGCGGCCGGCGCCGCGACTCAGATAGCCGACGGCTCGCGCCTTGCAGACGCGTTGGCCGCCTGCATCGCCACGCCGCAGGGGGCCGCGGCCGGGCGCGCGGGCAGGGAGGCGGTCGCAAAAGCGAAAGGCGCCACCGCGAAAACGGTGGATTACATAGCGGAAATCCTCGGCAGATCAAATTAACACTGTCCGTATAGATGAGTTGAAAGGAGGAGCACGTGGCAAAAGGAAGAAAACTCTTTACGTCGGAATCCGTGACCATGGGTCACCCCGACAAGGTGGCTGACCAGATATCCGATGCGATACTCGACGAGGTCATGAAGCAGGACCCCATGGGCCGCGTCGCCTGTGAGACGCTTCTCACTACCGGGCTTGTCCTCGTAGCCGGCGAGATGACGACTAACGCCTACGTCGATATTCCCGGCGTCGTCCGCAAGACCGTCAAGGAGATCGGCTACAACGACCCGAGCACCGGCTTTGACTACGAGTCGGTGGCCGTCCTCGTGTCCATTCACGAACAGTCCCCGGATATCTCGCAGGGCGTCACCGAGGGCAAGGGCCTTCACAAGGAGCAGGGCGCAGGAGACCAGGGCATAATGTTCGGCTTCGCCTGCGACGAAACGCCGGAGCTCATGCCGCTTCCGATACACATGGCTCACCGCATCGTCGAGCGCCTCGCCCACGTCAGGGAGAAGAATATCCTCAAGTACCTTCGTCCCGACGGCAAAAGCCAGGTGACCGTCGAGTACGACGGCGACAAAGCCGTGAGGGTGCACACAGTGGTCGTGTCGACCCAGCATGACGAAAAGGTGAAGTACGC
>CALMGO010000555.1 GCA_937863625.1 uncultured bacterium | reverse complement strand
GTTCGCGAACCGCTCTGTCCATCGCGTCCGACCCCAGGCTGCTTAGCACCCGCGCCGCCACGTAGAGCGTCCAGCCGAAAATAACCCTCCTCGTGCCGAGAAAGGCGGGGATGCTCGAGAGCACCTTCTTATGCGCCGTCATGTTGTCGACCGGCGGCGAAGCATTGACCAGCCGTCTCACCTTGCCCGCAAGCTCGCTGTTGCTGAATGCTATCATCCCCCCGCCGAAACACGGCATGTTCTTGCCGATTCCGAAACTGAATACCGCCGCGTCCCCGAACGACCCAACACGCTGGCCGTTCTTGACCGCGCCCGCCGCGTGCGCGCAGTCCTCGATCAACATTATCCCTCGTTCGCGTGTGATCTCGGCGAGACGCTCGATGTTTGCCGCAGCGCCGAAAAGGTGCGCCGCCACGATGGCCCGCGTCTTCTCCGTCACTGACTTCTCGGCCAGCGCCGCGTCGATGTTGTAACTCCCCGCCTCCATGTCGACAAATACCGGACGCGCCCCCGTCGCCGCCACCGCCGCAGGCATCGATGCGAAGGTATACGCCGGCATTATCACCTCGTCGCCCGGCCCGATTCCCATCGACTTCATCGTCAGGTAAAATCCCGCCCTTGCCGACGACACCGCCACGCAGCTGGTCGCACCCGTGAATGCCGCAAACGCCTTCTCGAAGGCGAATATATCATCGCCCTCGACGAGTTCTCCATACCGCGCAAGTCCCACGTACTTCAGGTATGCCGAGAGGTCGAGGTTAATCGCATGACGCGGATATGCCCGTATCACTTTGTTCCCTCATTGGTCAGGGATGTTCACCCAGCCCGGCCCATGTGCCCGGCTGCTGCACACTATGTTCGCCCAAAATCACCCCATGTCAAGCCCCGATGCGCGTGCATGACCTCCCCGGAGGCCCAAAAAAAAGAGCGCCGCGGTCTCTGCGGCGCTCCTTCCAGCCACTATTTGAGACTAATCAAACCACTTCTGAAGCGTCTCTCTCGCCTTGCCCGCCTCGCCGAGGTACTCCAGTGCCTTCTCCTTGTCACCATCTTTGAGCGCATCCGACGCCATACCCATGTAGGTGTCTTCGAGCGCCTGACGGCCTATATACATCAGTTCCCACGACTGGTGCGCCCTCTTGAATTCATGCGTCGTGAGTATCTCAAGCGCCTGGCCGTATCTCCCGCGGTTGGACATGTATCGCGCCATCCTCAGCGCCATCATGTCGTCGTCGCCCAGCCTCGCGCGCCCCTGCTTGAGAATCTCGCCTCTCGCGCGGTTGTCATGCACCTGCTCGTAGAGGTCGTCCAGACTGTAGTATATCTGCGCGTCGTCTGCGTCCTCTTCGAGCGCCTTCGAGTACATCTCAATCGCGCTTGCGTAGTCCCGCGAGAGTTTGCCGCTCGTATAGGCGTCGGCCACCTTGCGGTAGAGCCCCGGCAGGTCGTATTTGCCGAGTAGGCTTACCCATATCCCGAGCGCGTCGTCCTTGCGCCCCAACCAGTAGAGAAGTGTCCCCTGGTGGTACTTCGCGTACCCCACCTGCCCGTCCGAGGCGGCCGCCGTGTCGAGTACCCGATAGTCCTCACGCCTGTGCGGGAAAACGTAGTCGGTACCCGTCTCGTCGCCGCGTGCCGCGTATTCCTGCGCAAGACTCTCGTCTCCCGCACGCGTTGCCAGGTATGCCAGCTGGTAGAGATAGAGCCCCGACGGCGCCATTTCAAGCCCCGCCTTGGCCACCGTAAGTGCAGTAGCGCCTTCGTTAATCGCATCGTAGAAAAGTGCCGTTTCCATGTATAGGTCCGAGTCCGCGCCAAGCGCCGCCCTGATGGATTCCTCGCTCAGGGTGCCGTCCTGCGTCAGCCGCTCCACCATTGCAAATGCATTAAGAGGCTCCGCCGCAAATGCCGCCGTGAGAGCCTCGCTCGCCCCCCCTGCGTCTCCCGCTCGCCTCGCCGCAACCGCTGCATAATCCCAAAGCACCGCGTCCCTGCTCCAGCCGTCGCCGGCCGCCTTGAAAATGGCCGCCGCCTCTTCATATTTGCCTGCTTTGAGGCCCTCAACGCCCCTCACAAACTGCGCAAGGTGCGAAAACCTTATATCTCCCTCGACGCGGCCCAGCGTATCGAGGGCGTCCTCGTGAGCGAGGTCGAGTTTCACGAGCCCCAGGTAGTAAAGCGCCTCCATGTCCTCAGGAGCGAGTCTTGCCGCTTCCGAAAGCGCCTCAAGAGCGCCTTCGCTGTCTATCTGCTTGTAAAGTAATATCCCAAGCGCCTTCCACGCCGGCGCAAAATCCTCAGCCTGCTTTGTTATCGCTCGGTATGCGTCCGCCGCCGCAGTGAAGTCCCCCTCGTTTACCTCGCGTCCGAGCGCCGTTTCGTACTTCTCCCAGACCGGCCCTGTTCCCTGTACGCGCACGCTCTTGGGGATTTCGGGCTTCTCGCCCGCCACAGGTGTAAGAGCCCTGTCATAGTCCGCCACCACAAAGCCCTGTGCGTCCACCAGCGACACCGAGAGCCTGTTTTCTCCCGTGAGGCCCGCGAGACTTACCGTCTCGCTTACGAGGTCGCCCGCGGCCGCTTTGAGTTCCCTCTCGGCAAGCACGGTCTCGCCGCTGCCCACGACCATGCGACCGTCAAACGGCGTGACGAAGTTCACTTTCACCGTCGCCGACACAAAGGCATCCCCGTCCTTTGACACTGCTACGCCCAGCGCCGCCTCCTTTGACGCAGCATCCACCCCGCCCGTCCCGCTCACCGGGTACCAGTACTCCGTCCACGTATCCATCTGGTGCGGTTCGAGCCAGCCGTACATTTCCTGCGTCGGCCACCTGCCGCCCTGTATCTCGTTATAGGACCCTGAGTTTATCGAATATTCCTCGGTCCAGTGGCTCTCATGACCCCAGGTCCAGAGTTTTATGCCTTCCGCCATGTTGTGGTTGCAGTAGCGGATTATCCCGTAGTCCTTCTCGTGAAAATACGCCCCAAGGTAATCCGCGTTCCAGCCGAATACCCCTAGCTGGCTCTCCTGGTTTTTCCACATGCTCCTGTCATACTTCCCGTCGTCCCACATCGGCCACGGATATATCCCGCCGAAACCGTGCCCCGCGACCCAGTCCACCGGAAATACAAACTGCATGTCGTCGCCCGTCTTTACGGCCGCGTTTATCCATATCTGATAGCGGTTCCTGACAAGCGTCGGATTGTACAGCCTTACCGTCACCGCCATCCGAGCGTCATCAGGCCTTACGGTTATATCGTACGATCCCCAGAACCGGTAGAAATGGTCGAAGCTCGACACGGTCACCGTCGCGCTTCCGTCTTCGTTCTCTTTCAACTGCGTCCTGTATGGTTCCATCGTGTCTTCGCCGTGATTGCCGACAGGGAAGGGGAACTCGATGCCCCCCGCCAGCCAACCGCTCCGCCTTCCCACGCGAATGGGTTTTACCGAGTCGTTGGTCCACAGGAGGTTCTCCCCCGTCTTCTTGTCGATTATCCGCCAAACGCGTCCGCCCACTGCGCCGAGGACCTCCACGCGTATAAGCGAGTTCTCCAGCACCGACATCTCGTACTCTTTATCGGTCGGTTCCTTTGAACGCGTCGTCACGTCAAGCATCGTTCTCGGATACGCCGCGTACCAGTCCTCCGCAAATATCTGCGGGACCGGCGACCCCTTATCTATCGTGAATGTCGGGATGACAACAGTTTCAATCCGCGCCGATACTTTCCCTTCGGCCGCTGCCAAAGGCGCCGCCAGAGCCACCGCCAGCAAGGCGACTGATACGCTCCAAAGTAGTTTCTTCACGTTTGCTCCATTCTTGATTGGAGAAAAGTCAGGTGTTCTTCCAGCGCCTTATTCTACGAGGGACCCATTGCGCCGCAACCTCTCCGGCAGGAAATCTCCCATCTTGTGCCGATGCCTAATCAAACCACTCTTTGATCGTCAACGCCGCGCGTGACGCCTTCCTCATGTGCTCCGACGCGTCCTTCTCGCGCCCCTCGCGCGTCGCCTCCATTGCGAGCCCCCCGTATGTTTCTTCGATGGCCCGCTGCGAAAGCGTCATGACGTGCCACGCCTGGTGCCGCCTGTGGAACGTGTGCCCCTCGAGTATCTCCGCTGCCTTGGCGTATTGCCGGCGCCAGTTCCAGAACCGCGCCTCCCGTATCGCCATCTCGTCGTCCTCGGCGAAAAGCTTCCTGCCGCGCCCCAAGAGTTCACGCCGGTTATGAATGTCTCCGATTCTTTCGTACAGGTCGTCGAGCGCGCGGTACGCCTCTATGTCGGCCGCGTCCTCTTCAATGGCCTTCTCGTACATCGTGATGGCCGCCTCATGCGCGCGAGACACCTTGCCCCTGCTGTACGCCTCCGCGACCTTGTGATAGAGCCCTGCCACGTCGTACCGCCCCAGCATCCCTTCCCACAGTTCCAGCGCCTCCCTGCTTCGCCCCAGCCAGTACAGAAAAGTCCCGCGATGATAAATCGGATAGCCGCTTCGGCCATAGAGCTTCTCCGCAACGGCCAATACCTCCATGTCTTCCTTCCTGTGCGGGAATACATAATCGGTCCCCATCGAGTCGGCCTCATGCACGTACTTCTTCGCCAGTTCTGCATCCCCGGCCCTGAATGCGAAGTATCCAAGCTGGTAGTAATAGAGCGCCGAAAATCCCGCCTCTTCCCCCGCCTGCGCGATTGCGAGAGCCGTTGAGTCCTGATTGACTCCGTCGTAGAAAAACGCCGTCTCGATATATAGATTGTTGTCCTTGCCGACCGCCTCCCTTATCGCTTCCGTTGAGAGTGCGTCGTCAAGGAGAAGTCTCTCCACTTGCGCGAAGACGTCCATCGGCTCCAGAGCCAATGCCGCTTCGACCGCGCGCCTGGCGAGTTGTAAGTCGCCGCACAGTCTCGCCGCGACTGACGCATAGTCCCATGCCGCCGGGCTGTTCGCCAGGCCGGTTGCCGCTTCACTGAGGACGCGCGCCGCCTCGCCGTACTTGCCCGCCTTGAGGATTTCTATGCCCCGTACAAGTGACGCCACCCGTCCATGCTGCCCGTCCCCCGTGGCGCGCGCGAGCGCATCCTCCGCATCCTCGTCTCCCGCCTCTATCTTCGAAAGCGCCAGGTAATACGCCGTCTCCCCGTCACCGCCGTCAAGCGCCGCCGCTTTCGATAGAGCCTCGTTAGCACCCGTGGTGTCGGCTTGCTTGTACTTGAGTATTCCAAGCGCCTTCCATGCCGCCGCAAAATCTGGGTTGTTTCTCACAATGCTCGCGTACTCTTCGCCCGCCCGGTCGGCGTCTCCGTCCAGAAGTTCCGCCGACACCGCCGATTCCAGTTGCTCCCACAGGACTCCCTCGCCCTCGACCGTTACGCTTCTCGGTTCCTCCGGTCGCGTCCCCGGCTTCTTCACGAGGTCCCTGTCATAGGAGATGACGACATTGCCCTCATTGTCGGTCAGTATCACCTCAATCCGCCCGTCCGCCGCCTCAAGCGCGACTGCCTCCGCGATAATCTCTCCCGCCCCCGCAGCCACCTTCTTCTCGACTTTCGCTGCACCCCCAAGGCGGATGACGAGTGTCCCCCTAACCGGCCTCAGCACGTTAATCCTCACTTCGGCAGACTTGCGCTCATCACGTCCCCCTTCGACCCTCACGCTCATCGCCGCGTCTGCCGTCGCTTCGTCCACCCCGCCGAGACCGCCGACCGGATACCAGTACTCGCTCCAACTGTCCATCTCGTGCGGTTCAAGCCAGCCGTACTGCCTCTGCGTCGGCCACCGCCCCCTTTGAATCTCCACGCACGGGCCCTGGCTCATCCCATACTCCTCGGTCCAGCGGCTCTCCATCCCCCAAGTCCACGCCTTTATCCCTTCGGCCTTTGTTCGCGGACAGTACCGGATTGTCCCGCAGTCGCTGCCGTGGTAGTACACTCCCAGAAAATCCGCATCCCAGCCGAATACTCCCAGCATATCCTTCTGGTTCTTCCACATACTCCTGTCGTATTTACCGTCGTCCCACATAGGCCACGGATATACCCCGGAAAAGCCGTGCCCGGCTATGTAGTCCACAGGGAAGATAAACTGCATGTCTTCGCTCGCAGGCACCGCGCCGTTAATCCATATCTGGTAACGGTTCCGCACAAGGGTCGGATTGTATAGCCGCGCCGCTATCTCCACGCGCATGTCGCATGGCCTGATGGTGATATCGTATGACGACCAGAACCTGTAGAAATGGTCAAAACTGCTTACCGTAACCGTCGCGCTTCTGTCGTCGTTTTCCTTTAGCGCCGTC
>CALMGO010000554.1 GCA_937863625.1 uncultured bacterium | reverse complement strand
AACGGCAAGGATAAGCCGGCATCGCGCGGCGGAGGCCCAGGCGTCGAGTTCTTCGCGATAGATCATCTCGCGGGGGTTCTTCATCCCATAAAGGATGGTGATATCCGCGTAGTCGGCGCGGTGATCAAGAGCGTACTGAATAGAGGAGCGAAGCGCGGGCAGGCCTATGCCGCCTCCGACGAAGACGAGAGACGCGCCTTTCCAATCGCCAAGCGGAAATATCCCTCCGTATGGGCCGCGAAAGCCTATCTCCTGGCCGGGCTCGCACTCAAAGAGCGCACGCGTGACACGGCCGGCACGCCGGAAAGTGCATTCGAGGACACCGCGCGTGGGGCTTGAGGCAATCGTAAGCGGGCATTCGCCTTCGCCGAACGCGCTGAACATGCCAAACTGTCCGGGGCGCCATGCGGGCAGAGCGCCTTCACGCGGCTCAAGCGCAAGCGTGCGCACGTCGGCGGATTCCTCGACGACGCGAACGACGCGGTAGACGTCAGGCACGTAGATATCAGCGTTTGGTTTCTGTTTCGGCATCCGTGGACACGCGCTCCTGTGACGCGGCAAACTCGTCGAAAAGTCGGGAAAGGTATTCGAGCCAGCCGTGCTCGAATGAATCATAGTCGAGTCCGTACGTTGTGGTGAACGCTTCCGCTGACGTACGGCCCCGGGTAAGGAGCCCGTAGCAGCTCGCAAGCCGCTCGTCGCCATCATCGCCGGTTCCACGCCGGAGGTAGTAGACAAGCGCCCACGCCTCGGCGTAGTGGAGGCCCGAAAACTCGGAGTAGAATGCGTCATCGGAGAGCCTGACCAGCTCGATTGTCTTTACAAATGTGCCGGCGCGAAGCGCCTCGTCAATGGCGCGAAGTGAGGGGACATCGACACCGGAAACGGTGAGCGGATTGCCGCACTGGTAGCCGGCGTAGTTGGAGTAGTACTGCGCAAGCCCCTCATCAAGCCACACCGGCGTTTCATCGAGGCAGAAGCGGTTGAAGACATGCGCCATCTCGTGAACGATAATCATGACGTCCTTGTAGTAGGCATCCTGGCGCACGCAGGCGATGCGGTTAGCGGTCTTTGACGAGTAGCCTTTCTCGCCGGGAGGGGCATTGACATCGCCGCCGGCGAAAGTGTCAAAGGCCTCCTGAGAGTCGAAGACAAGCAGGTCAATGTGGCTCTCGCGGTTCTCGATGCGGATGAAATCCCAGAATTCCTTCTGGAAAGCGGAAAAATACCTTTCGAGGTCGCTTTCGAGTTTTGCAGCGTAGTCGGCATTGGCTGATGCGGTGTAGACCGCGAAATGCGTCGAGTCGAACCTGGCGCCCATAAGAGCGGTATGCTTGTCGGGCGTCGGCGCTGACTGGGCCGACGCGACGCCAGAGGCAAACATCATGGAGAGTATGAGAAGAAGCGCGGGCGCGGGCCTCATGTATCTTCTCCGGGAATGGCGGTAAGCGTTTCGAGGACGCCAAGGTCCACAGGGCACATCCTGCCGCAGCGGCCGCATCCGGTGCAGCTTATGACACCGAAGAGGTCGGGGTAATACGAGAACTTATGCATTATTCTCTGACGCCAGCGGCTCGGGCGGTCTGCGCGAGGATTGTGGCCGGAGGTGTGTTTTGTAAAGAGCGCGAAGGAACAGGAGTCCCAGGCCTTGAGGCGCGCGCCGGAGAGGCCGTCAGCCTCATCCTGAATGTCGAAACAGTGGCAGGTCGGGCAGTAATAGGTACAGATGCCGCAGCCGAGACAGCGCTCGCTCGCGTCGGCGTAGAGGCCGGAATCGAAATTGGCCTTGAGCCACTTGGCGGCCGCAGTTGCGTCGGCCTTTTGCGGGACGGAGGCTATCTTTGCCGCGGTGTCTTTCTGGTCGCTCAAACTCGCAGCATATTTCTCGACGAATGCGCGCCCCTTGTCAGTAACCGTCTCGACGGCAAAATCGCCGGATTCAAGCGGCAGGAGGATTACATCGGAGCCGGTACGGCTGTCGGGCGCAAGACCTACCGATGTGCAGAAGCAGTACTCATCCGCACGCGAGCAGGCGATTGTAACCACGGTCGCGGCCTCACGGCGGGCGTTCCAAGTCTTGTCCGGAGAGTCCCAGTTAAAGACCCGGTCCACTATGTCGAGAGCGGCAGCGTCACAGGGGCGGCAGCCGAAGACGACAAACGGCGCTTCAGAGACGGCGGGAGCGGTGATGTCGACGCGGTTCGCGGCGCGCTTGTAGGTAAGGAGGCGTTCGGCGCGCGGGAAGAAGAATTCCTTAATCGTATTATCGCATGTGATATCAGGCAGGCGCACTTCGGCGGCGGAATCCACCCATGCGAAGCGGTGCGAGCCTTCGCGTTCAACAGGCGCGACAAGGCGCGAGCCAGCGGCCATGATGGCCGCGAGCAGGTCGCGCATGCGGGATTTTTCGAGGACTTTCATTTGGGCCCCAGCAACCTCAGCAGGTCTGACGTCTCGGCGACGTCGGCTTTTACCATCACGGCAAGGACGATGACATACGCCACCATGACGACGGTCACGAGGTAAGGCCAGATTCTGGCGAGAGTGTTCTTATCCATCGATGAGAAACTCCTCTTTGTCGGAGTCCTTGAAACTGGCGAACACGCCGGCTTCGTCGGCGCAGCCAAAACCGGCGACATAGTCAAAGGCGTCGCGCACTTCGGCGGCAAGCATCGCGTTTAAGAGCGTAAGCTTTATCCCTTCAGAGCAGGCGCGCTCGCAAGCACCGCACAGTGTGCAGCGCCCGGCGAGGTGCCATGCGCGGATGAGGTTCCAGGCGAAATTGCCCCGGGGGCGCGCGGTAGTCTCTATCCACTGCGGGAGATTTCTATCGGCGATACACTCTGCGCAGTAGCACATGGGGCACGCAGCCCGACAGGCATAGCAGCGGACGCATTTGTCAAATTCGGCCCGCCAGAAGCGCCAGCGTTCTTCGGGCGGCATCGCCATTATGCGGGCGACCTCGGCGGCGATATTGTTGTCGGCGGCGCATTCAATGACATTGTCGAAATCTTCAAGGCGGCTGCCTTCAAGAAGGCGGATTTCACCTGCGGGGTTGCCGGGAGCCTGGCAGGCAAAGCCGATGATGCGAACGTTCTCGCTTGTTATCTGCCCCTCCTGGACAAGAACGCGCAGAGAGCGGATGTCCTGCGGGGTCGCTACAAAAGCCGCGCCCTGCGAAACGGCCTCACGCGTCGCGAATACGGCAAGTCCGCCGCTGCAGAACGGGTCGAGGACAAGCGCGTCCACGTCTGCGACGTCACGGACGAAATGCGGCACGGCGAGTTCCCTGCGGCGGCCTTCGCGGTAGCCGACGACAACGGACACTTCGCCGCTTTTGAGTAACTCCGCAGCGCGGGAGCGTACGGTGTCTATCATAAGGCGCCCTCCCCTTCAGGCGCGGCGGCCGCAAGAGGGGCAAAATGCGCGAGCGGACCGACGGATTTGACGCGCTCTGTGGCCTCGGCTACGACGTCAGCCCATTTGCGGGCCTCGGAGGCCGAGACCCACGTGAAGGTGAGCCTCTCAGGCTCGATGCCGATGAACTCGAGGAGTTTCGGAAAGATGCTCCAGCGGCGGCGGGCGTAGTAGTTGCCCGAACTGTAGTGGCAATCCCCCGGGTGGCAGCCGGATACGATGATGCCGTCGGCGCCCTTCTCGAAGGCCTTGATAAGAAAAACGGGGTCGATGCGTCCGCTGCAGGGGACGCGGATGATGCGCACTGTGGCCGGGTACGCGAGCCTCGTCGTGCCGGCGAGGTCTGCTCCTGCATAAGTGCACCAGTTGCAGACGAAGGCGGTTATCCGCGGTACGAACTCTCTGGTATCGCTCATATCACCACGCACTCAAGGCGTCTATCTGACTGTATATCTGGCGGTCATTGAAACCGGCCAGATCGATTGATTTGGAACGGCAGAGCGCAACGCAGACACCGCAACCCTGGCAGACGCTCTCGTTGACGCGCGCGATTACCTTTATGAGGTTTCCTGCCCTGTCCCGCACCTCAAAATCCTCGATGGCGTCATAGGGGCATGCGGCGATGCAGTTGCCGCAGTGGACGCAGGTGGCGTCGTTGACGCGGGCAACGGTAGGCTCCCTTTCGAGAGTCTCGGCCGAGAGTATCGAGAGGGCCTTTGCGGCGGCGGCAGCGCCGGAGGCGACGGCATCGGGGATATCGCGCGGAGCGGAGCATGCCCCCGCAAGATATACGCCTGCCTTGGAGGTCTCGACCGGGCGCAGCTTCGGATGGACCTCGCTATAGAAACCGTACGTGTCGTAAGAGATGCCGAGAGTCTGCGCGAGTGCGACAGCACCGGCGCGGGGCGTGACGGCGGTCGCGAGGACGACGAGGTCGGCCTTTACCTCGACGGCTTCCCCGGCGAGAGTATCGACACCCTTGACGACGAGTTTGCCGCCTTCGCGGTAGACGTGCGACACGCGTCCGCGCAGGTAGAGGGCGGAGTCTTTTTCGACGGCGCGACGGACGAATTCCTCGTAGTTCTTGCCGCCTGCCCTCACGTCAATGTAGAAGACATAAGCCTGGCCGTCGTGCACCTTGTGCTTGTAGAGCATGGCGTGCTTGGCGGTGTACATGCAGCATATCTTGGAACAATAGGGGCGGCCGCGCGCTTCGTCGCGTGAGCCGCAGCACTGGATGAAGACGATTGACCGTGGCTCCGCGCCGTCAGAGGGACGAATGATCTTACCACCTGTCGGGCCGGAGGCGGACTCCATGCGCTCGAACTGGAGGCTCGTGACGACGTCAGCGTATTTGCCGTAACCGTACTCGCCAAACTCCGCCGCCGCAAGCACGTCGTAACCGGTGGCGACGATAACCGCGCCGAAGTCCTCGGTGATAACGGAGGCGGCGTCATCGTACTTTATCGCGCCGGTGGGGCAGACCTTGCTGCAGATGCCGCAGGCGTCTTTGGTGAGTTTAAGGCAGGCGGCAGCGTCTATGACGGGCTTATTCGGGACGGCCTGAGGGAACGGCCTGTATATAGCGGTGCGGGGCCCGAGGTTCTCATCGAAGGCGCTGGGCACTTTCTTCACGGGACACTTTTCGAGGCATGCGCCGCAACCGGTGCAGAGGTCAGCGTCGACATATCGAGCCTTGCGCCGGATGGTCGCTTTGAAATTGCCGACGAAACCGTCGAGCTTCTCGACCTCGGCGTAGGTCATAAGGCGGATATTGGGATGCTGGGCGGCCTCGACCATTTTCGGGGTAAGAATGCACTGCGAGCAGTCAAGCGTCGGAAAGGTCTCTCCGAGCTGCGCCATGTGGCCGCCGATGGAGGGTTCCTTTTCGACGAGGACGACCTCGACACCGCTGTCGGCGATTGAGAGCGCAGCCTCGATGCCGGAGATGCCGCCGCCGATGACGAGGGCGCGGCACGTGACGGGGACCTTGACGCTCGAGAGCGGCTCGTCCTGGCGCACCTTGGCCACCATCATGGAGACGATGTCAATCGCTTTGGCGGTGGCCTCGTCGCGGTTCTCGTGAACCCATGAGCAGTGCTCGCGGATATTGGCCATTTCGACGAGATAGGGGTTAAGTCCGGCGGAGGCGGCGGCGCGGCGGAAAGTCTTTTCATGCATCTGCGGACTGCACGCTGCGACCACAAGCCCGGTGAGGCGGTTTTCACGGATGGTGTCGGCAATCATGCGCTGGCCGGGTTCGCTGCACATGTAGCGGTAGTCGGAGGCGACGGCGACGCCGGGCAGTTGAGCGGCCGCGTCGACGACCTTTTTGACGTCAACGGTTCGCGCAATATTTTCGCCGCAGTGGCAGACAAATACGCCTATCCTCGCCATGTCACGCCCCTGCCCTTCTACCGAGAAGGCCGGTGGCCTTTACGAAATGGCGGTTGATGCCGAGGGAGGCTTCGTCGAGTCCGGCGGCAAGACCGATAATCTGCGTGAGGTAGTAAGCGGGCATGGCGTTGGAGTGCCCCTCGTGGCGCATGATGTCGAGCTGGCGAAGGTCGAGGACACCCCCGGTGCGGCCGCGCTCGCGAAGCACGTAACCCAGAGGCGCAAGTGGCTCGCCCAGGCGGCCGAGAAGGCCACCGCCGACGGCAAGCTCGACCCCACGAACTCGAAGTACCGCACCGCGCGCAAGCGCGTGAAGCGCGCGCAGCGCCGGCTCCGGCGGGCACGGGCGCGCGTGGGGCAGGTGCGCGTCAAGGTCGGGACGCCCGCCGGCGACGCCGCCCAGGCGTAGCCGTCCTCGTCACCGACACGTCTCCAGCTCGTAGAGGACCGCGGGCGACGTCGGGCGCA
>CALMGO010000553.1 GCA_937863625.1 uncultured bacterium | reverse complement strand
CACCAATCGCCCCGACCGCCGCGCCTTCAAATGAAAGCGGGACGCGTGTCGCGCCCCGCTCTAATACTTCACACTTCGCGCCGCTGACCTCCCCCTACAGCCCCGCCTGCCTCCCCTTCTTAGCCTGCGAAAGGTGATATTTCACCTTGCTGTTGGTCTTGTCGGATTCCAGCGCCTTCTCGAACTGCGACACCGCCTTCTTCCAGTCTTCAAGCCCCTGGTACCCGAGTCCCTTGATAAATTCATTGTGCCACGCGGAAAAAGCCCAGTGCTCGGTACCCTTCGTGAGCCTGCGCCATATCGTCCGCGCTTCCCGCACGCGCCCGAGTTGGGCCAGGCACAGCCCCTTGTAATACCCCTCCTCGGTAGTCGCGCCTTCCCAGCTCTGATGTATCTCCGTCCCGCCCTGTTCGAGCGCCTCTCTGGCCTTTTCCTCTTCGCCGAGAGCCTCGTATGCTACCGCGCTGAAATACAACTGCGGCGCATGCCTCGGGAACGCCGGCTTGCCTATCTTGAGGTTTGCCGGATATTCCATCGCCTTCTGGAATGATTCGAGTGCCTCCGTATATTTCTTCTTCTTGAGGAGATTCTTGCCCAGCGCCATGTGGCTCAACGTATATGTCTCGTGCGCCCTGCGGTCGCCTTCCCAGTGGTCGTACTCCTCGCTCATCAATACATCCAGCGCCTTTTCATAACGCCCCGCGTAGTAATACGACTGCGCCAGAAGCTGCCTTATCTTCTGGCTGTGCTTCATCTCGGCGAGCCCCGACTCCAGAAGCGCTATGCGCCCCTTCATGTTGCCCACCTTGGCCGCCGTGTCGTCAGCCTCGACGTAGAGTTCCTCGTCCGTCGGCGCGGCCTTTATCGCGCGCTTGTAGAAAGTAAGCGCCTTGGCATGTTCCTTGCGCTGCTTGTGGTACAAAGCGACGTTGCGCAGCAGCACCGGATAATCCCCCATCCCGCGCAGAGCCTTCGTCCAGTGAACGAAGACTTTATCCTCCTGCTGCCTCCACGCCAGAAAGCACCCCAATAGGTAATGCGCCAGCGCGTCGCCGCCCTTGTAAGCTATCGCCGCCTCAAGCGCCAGCATGTCTTCGCGCCGGAATGGAAACACCCTGTCCCGCCCGCACGCGCTTGCCTTGTCAAAAAACGCCTGCGACTCCGACCTTCTCCCGAGTTTCCCGTTTACCCAGCCCAGGTGATAGCCGACCATCGCATTGCATTCGCCTTTGTTGATCTTCGTCCGGTAGTGCTCCAGCACCGCCGCCGCGTCGTCAAAGAGTCCGGCGTCCTCGTAGTACGACGCCAGTTCGATATAACTCTCCACCTCGCCGCGCATGAGTTTATCTCTCTCCGCGCTGCATCCCGCGAGTTGCCCTTCGTTAAGCGCCATAAATTCGAGAGGGTCTATCGCCAGCGCCGCCTCGGCGGCTTCGCGCGCCTTCTCGACTTTTCCCGCGCGCCTGAGCGCCGCCGCCAATAGCGCCATTGTGTGACCGCTCGTGCCTGAGCCTTTTGTCGCCTGGCCGAAGTACTTCGCCGCCGACGGGTAGTCTCCCCTCGCCATCGCGACCTCGCCCGCCAGTTGCGCGCCCATCCGCGACGCTTTCTTGTCCGCCATGAGTCCGGCCGCATACTCCATAGCGGCGTCCAGCCGTCCTGCGTAGCGCTCTGCCTGTCCCAGCATGAACCGCGCCGTTGCGTGGTTTTCATTCGCCTTGGTAACCTTCACGAGTTCGCGTCTGGCCGCATCGTACTTGCACAGGTCAAAGAATATGTTGCCTTTCCAGTAGTGCGCCTCCACAAATCCCGGCCTGGCCTTGAGCGCCTTGTCGATGAGCCGCAGCGCCTTCTCATATTCAAACCACTTGAGCCACGATATCCCCGCCGCGACCAGTTTCGCCGGACTGCCTTTCTCCATCCGCCACAGGCTGCCGTCGTTGTCATACGGAAGCTCCCGCACGTTCTTTGCTTCGCGAGTCGAATACTCGATGACTGTCTCGCTGCCGCACGTGACCTTTGTCGTGAGTTCCTTGGCGCCTTTGGGTACGTTGACCTTCCATCTCGCCGGCTTGCCCGCCTTGAGATTTACGCCCTTCTCGCTGATGATTCTTTTGCCGCCTGCGCTAATCACTACCTCCGCACCGTCAAAAACGCGGTTGGTCACTACCGCCACTTCCGTCTCGGCAGGGTAGGGGGCCTTGTCAAACGCGTGACCGATGTGAAGCGCCGCGTTCCGGTTGGCCTGTGCAAATGTCCCCAGGTCGCCTATCGAGTACCACATCTCGTCCCACCGCCTCGCGCTTTGCGGCGGGAAAAATTCAAAACTCGCCTGCGTCGGTGTCAGCCCGCATTGAAGTTCGATATACGGCCCGTCGTCGTCGGTCAGGTTCTTCTGCCAGCTCACCGCGTGCTCCGCCATCCCCCACGTGAAAAATTTCTTCCCCGGCATGAGGTGATAGTCCGCCACGTGCACCGCGCCGAACCGTCTCTTGTGGTCGTAGTACCCGAAATAGTCCTGTCCCAGCCCCAGCATAAAGTAATCTATCGCCCGCGGATGCGCGATGTACCACGACTTGTCGACTCCGTCCACCACCGGAAACTGGCTCTTGCCTCCCCACGTCCACGCCACCTTCGCAGGAGATATGAACTGAAATCCTTCCGTCGCGTGAACCGCACAGTTCTCCCAGTACATGTACCTGTGCGGATAACCCGTCGGGTTCGACAGCACCGTATCCACCTGAAACGCCAGCTGTCCCGGATGCACTGTTATCTTCACCGTCCATCTCATCCGCGTCGTCCGGTCGAGGTCCCCGACCACCACCGTCACCGAGCCGTCCTCGTTCTCCATGCATGTGTGGTCCACCTGCGATACCGTTGACACGCTGTGCCCCACCGGAAAATTCCACTCCACCCCCGTCGCGCACCACGCCCCGCGCAGCCCGATGAGCCCCGGTTTTACCGCCTGGTTGTTGTAAAACACTTCCTTGCCCGAGACCTTGTCATACGCGCTCCACAGGTGTCCGCCGAGGTCCGGCAGCACGATGAGTTTAATGTACTCGTTCTCGAGCACCACCTGTGTGTACGCCTTATCCTTTGCCTTGTGGAGAAGACGGTCCTCCATCGTGTACGGATACACAAACCTGTACCCGCCGCCGAAAAGTATCGGATACCTGCTTGGCTTGTCCCAGATGTACGTCCTGATAGGTTTCTGCTCTTCCCGGATTGTCGCCTTTTTCATTCAGTCTGCCTCTTTCGGATTCTTGCCAGCCCCGCTTCCCCGTCGGCCCGGCACGTTTACCGGCCGCCGACAGCCAATAGAGTGATTATGCTACAAACCCATCTCCCCCCGTCTACCCCCGCAATGCCCCTTTTTTCAATGATTTCAACGAAAATACCCCCCTGGCCGATTTGGAGCCCTTTTCTTTATGTGGTATATTCAATTGAAGCCTCACTTTGACTGCTTGAATATTTGCCGCGAACGGCTTACAGGCCTCGGAGGATTACATGATGCGTTACAAACGAAAAGTGCACTGGGTTCTCTCCGGACTGCTGATGCTGACGCTGGCCGTCGTAGTCGGTTGCTCCTCCGCCCAGACCGCAGGGCTCAAGAGCGACCATACCCTCGTGCGAAAGGCCGCCGTCGTAAGAATCGGCCAGGCCGGCGATATCTCAACCTACGACGAACTCGTCTCTGTCCTCCAGATGGACTCAGACAGGCTCGTGCGCAGCCAGGCCGCCTTTGCCCTCGGCGAACTCTCCAAGCGCTACTACTCCGTCGGCTTCACGCCGCTTGTCGACTCTCTTGAAAACGACCCCTCTGTATTCGTCCGCGCTGCCGCGGCCCTGTCCCTTTCCGCCACGCGTGATTCCCGTGCCGTCGAGCCTCTCGTCGCCGCTCTTGCTGATGACACCCGCGGCGAAATGGCCGTCAAGGAAGGCGACCGTGTAATCGTCTACAAGGCCTGCGCCGCAGACGCCGCGCGCACCTCTCTTGAAAAGATCGTCGGCGTCACCTTCCAGAGCGACGCCCCCGCCGTCGAGGACAAGCGCCGCGAGATCGCCTCCCACTGGGACGATTGGTATACCCCGCGCGTCGACTGCTTCCCGGGTAAGACCGCCGTCGCCAGGCAATAGTTCATTCGAACGCATAAAATACAAGAGGCGCGCCGCTGAGCGCGCCTCTTTCTTTTCCGTTGCCATGCCGACGCCTATAACGCCATCAGCCTCTCAAATCGTTTCTTGAGTTCCCGCGCATACGCCTCCACGTCTTCGCCCAGGCTCCCCGCCGTCTCAAATATGAACTGCCCCTCGTACCCCGTTTCCCGCACCGCTTCCATAAATCCCTTCCAGTCGATTATCCCCTCAAACGGAAGCCAGTGCCTCTCATCCACTCCGTCGTTGTCGCTGATGTGAAATGTCCATATCCTCTTCCCCAGCCTCCGCACCGCGTCCGCTGGGTCCTCCCTCAGGTTCACGTGATTGACGTCAAGGCAAAATCCTATCCGCCTCTCGTCAAGCCCCTCTACTATCGCCAGCGCCTCGTCGACCGTATTGCCCAGGCACGTCCTCGGCAAAAGTTCGAGCGCCAGAAGCACGTCATGCTCCTCGGCGACTTCGCACAGTGTCGCGAGGCTCGCGCGCAGATTGCTTATCCGCTGTCCCCTGTCCGCGTCGCTTATCGGTTCGTCCGACCCGTGCACGACCGCCATCCCCGCCCCGAAAACATGCGCTATCGATATCCCGTAGGCCGAGTCCTCCACCGCCGCCTGTCGCGCAGCGTCGTCCGCCGCCGATATGTCGCAGTCCTCGCCAAAGTTCAAATGCACCGACCGGCACACGACTCCGCTTTTCTCCACCACCCCCGCCGCCCAGGCGAGGACTTCGCTGTTGTGAAAATCCACGTTCTTGTCGAAAAGCGCCACCTCTATCCGCTCGATGCCCGCCTCAGTCGCTATCGCGAGATGCCTGTCGCTTATCCCGTATTTCCTGCTCACCGACGTCCCGCATGCTATCTGCCCCACGGCCGCTTCCTTTCCGCAAAATGTTCATGAATAAGCCCCCCACATACTCTAATCCCCGCCCCCCATCCCGCAACCCTCTTGTGCCTTGGAGGATTGGGCGACACAACCGTCGGCCTGCCCGCCTTTGGAGGGGATGGGAGGGCTGGCTCCGCGTGCTTCAGGAAGGGAAACGTTTACCCGCTTCTGCGGAACGTCCCGACCTTCACCTCGCCTTTGGCGGGTTTACCCGCCGGAGCGGAACGTCCCGACCTATCGGGAGAGGGAGTCGGGGGAGGGTTCCCCTGCCTGTGACGGTTTGCCTGCTTATTGACGGTTTGCCTGCCTATGGCGGAGCGGGCTGGCCCCGCCCCGTCATTTTAATGTACTTTTTTTCACAATTTACTTGATTGACACCCCTCTTGCGTTATAAGTTTTTGCCTTTAGTGGGTGTTTTGTGGCATACACATAGCCGAAAGGGGGCAGTAATGCGGGCATTCAAGCTCTTACTTGTCGTTGGCGTTCTTGTCTGCGCCATCGGCTCCACGGCCTTTGCCGGCGGGGCCAACGTTTATCCCAATGGCGCCGAAGGTTTCTGGATTGGCGCCGCACCGCCGCCGGGCTTCTACTATGTCAACTATGACCTCTGGTACAATTCGCACAGCTACGCTGACAACAGCGGCAACGAGTATAAGGCCGGACCGCTCGGGCCTTTCAGGATGGACGCCCTCGCTCAGGTCTCGCGTTTTATCTACATATCTGATAAGCAGATTCTCGGCGCCAACTGGGGTTCGCATCTTTTCGTCGTTGCGCAGGATGTGAAGATCACTTCCGCCGCAGGCGGCTCTCATGCCAGCGGCCTCGGTGACCTTATCATCGACCCCTTTATCCTTGCCTGGCACTCTCCTAAGCTCCACGTCACCACGGGCCTTGACATCTACCTGCCCACCGGTGACTACCAGGCCGGCCGTCTTGCCAATCTCTCGGCCAACGCCGTCGTTTTTGAACCCGTCTTCGCCTTCACCTACATGACGCCCAAGGAAGGCCTCACCACCAGTTTCAAGTTCATGTACGACATCCCGACAAACAACAACGACTTCACGCATCCTTTTAACCCTGCACTCACCGGCACATTGAAGCCCGGCCAGGAGTTCCATTTCGACTACAGCGTCGACTACATGCTCTCGCCCGAGTGGAAGGCCGGCATCGGCGGCTATTACTATCAGCAGATGACCGACGACCAGCTCAACGGCGTCGATATCAAAAACTCCAAAGGCCGCGT
>CALMGO010000552.1 GCA_937863625.1 uncultured bacterium | reverse complement strand
CCGTTGCACAAGAATATCTCGCCGAAGCCGCTCTTGCCGGCAGAACGCCTGAAATCATCCTCTGGACGGCCGTGGCGCACGCCGCGGCAAAAAATCAGGAGACGGCTACGGCCCTCTTCACCGAGGGGCTTCAGGCGGCAGGCGAAGACGAAGTGAAACTCTACGATCTCGCCGAGAGGTTCCTGAGGCGCGGCGCTCTCTCAGTAGCCAACCGCATCTATGAAAAGATCATCGCTATCTACCCGGCGGAGAGCCAGTTTGACATCTTCTCATATCTCCATCTTGCGACATACTACAGTCTGACAAACCGCGATGACAAGTCCGTCGAAATTATGACGGCGGCCAGGCGTCCCTTCGAGTACAGCGATATCCCCATAATGACGCCGACGGAGGCCGATTATCTTGTCGCGTTTTTCAAGGGCAGGGCCGCCGCTCAGGCGGGGAGATACGAAGATGCCGCCAATATCCTTCGCGACGCCGCCGCGATTTTCCCCGACGGGATAGTTGCCGACGCCGAGGCCGTCCGGGCGCTCGAACGCGCCGGCAAGTCCGCACAGGCTGACGGAGCCTTTGCCCTCGCCGCAGACAGGCTTCGCGCGGCGATGGCATCATCTCCCGAGGACCACACGGCCTATCACAACCTCGCGCTTTTCATGGCCGCTGCCGAAAGAAATACCGCCGAAGGCATCGATGCCTGTGACTGGGCGCTCAGGCTCTCGCCGCTTAGACCTGAGTATCTCGACACACGCGCGGTACTTCTCATGCAGTCGGGCAGATTTGAAGATGCGCTCGTGTCGATACAGCGCGCCATCGTACTGATGTCGGCGCCTCGCTGGGTAGACCCCGGGCAGTACGATTCCTACGTCTGGCACAAACTCGACATCCTCGAAAAAGCAAACCGGCCGCTGCCGGAGGCCTTCAAGCGCCTTTTCTAACCCGGAAACGGCCGGACGTCTTTGCGTCGCTCTTAGAACGACTTCACCGCGTTTAGATAGTAATACGTATCAAGCCGGTCGACTCCCGCAGCAGGAGTGTTATCGTACTGGTGCATGAGACCGAGTTTAAGCGCCCAACTCCCATCCTCAGTGAGGGCCATGGCAAGCGCGGCGTCGTTTTCACCCTTCCAGCCCTTGAAGTCCGCCAGGTCCAGGAGAAAACGCGTCTGGTCGGTGAAGGTAAGGCTCTTCGAGAGGCGCTTTCCATATTCGCTTGCCAATTCAGCTGACGGGTAGATGTCGTCGCCCGTGTTTTCGTACGACTCGTGCGTGAAACCCAAACCGGCCCTCGTCTTCCAGTAATTATCGCCGTCTTTCCACCATGCGCGCCCGACGCCGACAACAGCGCTCGTCCTCAGCACAAGCTGCTTGAACTCATCCCGTTCGAGGTCGATAGCGGTGTACCAGAACGCCATGTCGTCGATCTTCATCTCGGCGCGCCCGCCCGCTCGCTGCTGGTTCTCGCTGACCGTGCCGTCCTCTTGTGCGTATCGGCCCGACGCGTAGCCGCTGAGCGCCAGGTCTTCATACGCGCGCTCCACGGTGAGTTTCGCGTTGCCGCGGAAGGTCTCCTTATTCCCCGACTGGCCGGAAACGCCCGCCTCAAACGCGCCCGTCCATTTGGGAGCGGCCGCCTCTTTCTCGCCGGGATTTATCGCCAGAAAATCCGCCGGCGCGATAGTCACCCGCCCCGCCTGCGTCTCGATGACCGCATTGGTATTGGCATCGTAATTCAAAGTCCCTACAAACCGGCTGCCCCCTGCCGCCTCTACTGTGACGGCCGCGTCGGTCCTGATCGCCGTCACTTCTGACGTCGGCAGCATCACCGTGCCCATGTACATGCTTTCCATGACTATTTCGCCGTCGTCCTTCATGGAAACGATTTTCCCTGATATGACGTCTCCGTTCTTCATCGTAACCGTGTCGGCCTGCGCAGTCGCACACATGCAGGCCGCCAGAAACGCCACCGACAGCCACACGAGACTCTTGTGCTTGCTCATGTCTCTCCTCCTCACGCAGTTTGTCACCCCTTTACCCTGACGCGCCACGTATGGGCGCCGGATTTTACGCTTTTTGATACACCGGGCAGCTTCACCCGCGCCGTCATGCCTTTCGGCACGTAGAGCTTCACCACGGCCGTGCCGCTCTCGATCCACCACAGCACGCCTACCGTCCCCAGCGGCGTCGCCACCTTGCCGTCGGCAAAAGTAAGCCCCTCCAGAAGCGGCTCAAACCTGATCTTGCTCCACCCCACGGCGTCCTGGGTGACTCCCAGGACGATATTATGAAAGTGCACGATCGGATGCGCGCTCCACGCATGACACGCGCTCCAACGGCCCTTAAAGTGCCCCCACATTTCAGGCGTCGTCGTGAACCCGCCGTCCACAAACGTCCCCCACCACCTGCGTATGCAGTCAAGCGCCTCGCGGTTCCTGCCGGCGGCCTTGAGCGCCTCAAAGACGTAGTACATGAAGAACGGCGACGGCTCAAGCGGCAGGCCGTCGTCGGTAACGCCGGCTTCAAACTCAGGGCAATCGCCTGCCGCAAGCGGCAGAAGTTTCGTCTCGACAAAATGCCCGTCATGCTCGACGCAGAGCCCCGAGAGAATCGAAAGCGCATATGTGTGTGCGGTGTCGGCCTTCACGGGTTTCCCGTTCCAGGACAACCCGCCGTAAAACCTGCGCCGTTTCGCATCGAAAAGCTGTGACATGATGGCGCGGCGGCTCGCCTCGGCGCTCTTTCGCGCAGCGGCTGATTCTTTCTTCAGACCCGCTAGTTTGTACAGGTCAGCCGCGGTTGCAAGCGCCCAGAAATACATTATGTTGTAAACCGTCGGATACCCGTTCTTAAAGACGGCCGCCCAGTCGAGAAAGAGCCAGTACCTGTCGTCATACGGCAGCAGTCCGTTTGCGCCTTTGAAGCCGTCAAAATACGAAAGCGCGCGCGTCATGCGGTCGCACTGCTCGCGTACAAATGCCTTGTCACCCGTCTGCCTGTAGTAATCCCACACCGTCATTATCCAAGTCAGCGTGTAGTCAGGCAGTATGCAGTGATGCGCTATCGTTGGCGTGAGTCCATACGTGAGGCCGTTGGGCGATTCCTGCCCGCCGGTCTGCCGTATGCCCCTGGCAAAGAGTCTCGCGTCGGCGGACAGGTGAAAAGTGTTTGCCGCTTGAACGCGCGCGTCGCCCCACCACTGCGCCTGTTCGCGCCAAGGGCAGTCAACGTACGCGTCTATCATGCAGAGCTGCTGCGCACGGACGCTTATGTCGTAGATCGCGTCAAGCATCCTGTCGGAGGTCTTGAAGTCCGCCTTGACGTCAAGCGGGTAAAGAGTGGTCCTGAGATGCACTTTTACCTTAAGCGGCTTTCGCGCTTCGCGCACGGTCACGACAAGGTACCTGAATCCCCACGGGTCAAACTGCTCGTGTTTCGTGACGCCCTTGGCGACAACGAGCCGGTTGGCAAGCGCGACCTTGCAGCCTTCGGTCGGGTCCACCACATCCGGCTCAAAGCCCGTCACGGTCTCCGAGACCTGCGTGTCCACGACCTCGCCGCCGGACGCGCCTGTCACCTCGAGCCCTATCGCGCCGAGGACCTCCCTGCCGAAATCCACAAGGTACGCGGTAAAGCCGCTGCTGCCCCCTGCCGCAGCGGTAAATGCAAGGCCCGTCTTTGTGCGCTTCGCCTTTGCATCGGCTGGTTGCCACTTTCGCTTATCGGCGCGAAAACACGCGGTGAGATTGGCTTCATCCTTCCAGCCCGACCCCGAGCGCCCGCGGCATGACGCCACAAGAGTTTCAGGCACGGTTATCTCTTCGCAAAGCATCGGTATCGCGCGCGGCTCGACCTCATGCCACGGCATGGCTCCCGCTGCATGACAGCGCGGAGAGAGCCACCTGGAGTCATCATATGACGCGCCCTTCCATGAGTCGTCGTCAAGGCGCGCGTCGAAAGACTCCTCAAAACCCATCTCTTGCGTCGCGCGCGTGGTCGTCCGCAGGTAGCCCGGCGCGTTGCGCACCTTCCAGTCAGGTCCTGTTGCGAGGTCCACGCCTCCGGCGCGCCCGGTAAGTATCAATCCGCCCGCATCGGCGGATATATACTGGAAGTTGCCTACACCGTAACTGTGTACGAGAACCGCCAGAACGTTTACGCCCTTGCGAAGGTACGGCGCTATATCGACCTCGTCATATGGCCAGGAATACTGGTAACCCCTTGCGGGCCCGT
>CALMGO010000551.1 GCA_937863625.1 uncultured bacterium | reverse complement strand
GCAAATACCGAACTTTCTGCTCCTCAAAGAAATGCATCTTCTCAATACGTACTGGGCGCTGATACTGCCGGGTGTGGCAAACGGGTATTCGATTTTCCTTTTGAAGGGGTTTTTTGATTCGCTGCCGCAGGAATTATTCGAGGCGGGGCTCATCGACGGGGCATCGGAAGTGCAGATGTTTTACCGGATAGCGATGCCGCTGACGACGCCGGTGCTGGCGGTCATTGCACTCGAAGCGTTTACGATTGCATACGGGCAGTTCATGTGGGCGTTTATCGTGTGCCAGAATCCGAAGTACTGGACGGTGATGGTGTTTTTGTACGACCTGCAGCAGGGCAGCCCGGCGCCGCTGGTGATGGCGAGCCTGGTGCTGGCATCGCTGCCGACGCTGCTGGTGTTTCTGGCGACACAGAGGGTAATCCTGCGGGGGATAGTGGTCCCGCAGATGAAATAGCTCCGGAGGCGAGCCCCTGCCCTACCCCCACATACGCACGGCCTCGCTCATGGCGTAGACATTCTCAACGGGCGTGCCCGGCAGCACGGCATTTGAAGCGCCGAGGATGAGGCGCTTGTCATCCTTGACGGCGTCAATGCAGTGACGGCATGCGGCGAGCACCTCTTCGCGCGTCCCGTCGCGCACGACCGCAGGCGGGAGATTACCCCAGTAGGCGACCTTCGGGTAACGCTTTTTCAACTCGGCGAGGTCCATGCCGGCGGCCCAGTCAATCTCCCCGTAACCATCGACTCCGGCCTCGTTAAACATCATGTCGGTCACGCTCCACAGGTTGCCGTCGGAGCGAAACAAGTACCACATCCCGAGCCGGTGGCATTCGTCCAGGACGCGTTTGAGGCGCGGCAGCAAGAGCTCTCGAAACACTTTCGGCCCGTAGACGGGACCGGCGTTATCGGCGAAGTCGCCGCCGGCCCAGATGATCTTTACACCCAAGGCGGCCTGCCGCCGCATCTCACGAATATTGCCTTCGGCAAACATATCCAGAAACGCGCCCACTACGCCCGGGTCGGTTGCCGTCGCCATGAGCCATTCTTCCTCAAGCGGGATTGATATCCCCCCTGCCCCGAGCACGGCCATGGTGTCGCCGTAACGCGCGAGGAGCCTCTTCAGAAACTCCACATACGCAGGCTCGCCGTCAGGCTCCTTGCCCGCGTCGGCCTCCATCCGCCTGACCTGCCTCTTTATATGTTCAATCGTCTCTCTTCCGCGCGAGCTCTGCGTCTTCCCGAATGTCTCGGACGCCTCGTCATACTTGTAAATATCCCACTCGCCGTTCTCATCGCCATAGAGGTACTCATTGTCTGATACCTTCTTTGAGGGTCTCGCCGCAAAGCGCCACGGAAGACCCATCATGTCAAAGCCAAGTATCTCGCCAAGCTCGGCGCGGTCGGTTATCAACTGCTCGACAAAATCCTCATGAGCGGCGTCGCCGGCGAGCCACGCCTCCGCCTCGTCTTTGTGAAGCCCCGTCCCGGCACTGTACGCGCGCCTGCCGAGTATCTCGCTCGCGACGGATGAAAATATCGACTGCTCGTACCGCCCTATCCGGTCGGGCGTCTTACCTGCAAATATCGCCTCTATCCGCTCCTTCGAATTCACCTTCTCGCGCCCCTTTCTTCATCGCGCAAATGATAAGGGGCGGCCGTGAAGCCGCCCCTCGCTAACCCCCTCGCATGACATGCTAATCTTTCTTCGACGCCCACAGGAGTCCCCGGGTGATGAGGCCCAGCGGCCCAGGCTCGCGCGCGGTCTTTGCCACGTGCCCGAGAGAGCAGTAATACACCCTCCCCTTGCCGTAATGCCTCGTCCACGCCACCGGCATCACACACGGCACCGCGAGTATGTCGCTTGGCTGGAATGTCGTCGTGGCCAAGACGTAATTACTCGGGTCGACGTGCATGTAGTACTGCTCGCTTGTGACCTTGAAATCCTTGAGCCCCTTTGTTATTTCATGGTCGTGATCGATGATGTTGACCTCGTAGGTAATGGTGTCATTGCCCGGGTGGGCCACCCACTGTCCGCCGACCATCCACTGGTATTCGCACTCGTTGCGGAAACTGTCGCCCATGCCACCGTGCACACCGCCAAGGCCGACGCCGCTTTTTACCGCGGCCAGAAGAGGCTGCAACTGTTCCTTCTTGATCGTCCCCATCGTCCACTCGGGGACGATAAGGTCGAGGCGCTTGAGTTTTTCCTCGTCGAGAAACGCGTCAAGGGTGTCGGACACCTCGACATCAAAACCGTTTTTCGACAGGAAGCCCTCGAGAATCTCGGCCACCTGTTTCGGTTCGTGGCCGTCCCAGCCACCCCATACGATAAGCGCCTTCTTCACGCCGGCCTCTCTTTCAATCCAGTACGCACTGTGCCAATATCCTCTACCACAGGGTACAGACTCATGCCAGTGCGGGCAAGCCCCTGCCCGGCTCGCGCCACCCGTGAAAACAAAAAAAGACGAGCCCGGCAAGGCCGCGCCGTCCTCAATTTCCCTGTTGACCGCCCTCCGGCGGTCGCCCTGGACGGTCATGCGCCCTGCAGGGCCCGCTTCACTTAGTCCCCTGTATGGCTCTTATTTCTTCGGCTTGCAGGTGCAACTGCCCGAAGGCTTTCCGCATCCCGAGCATACCTTGTTCTTTATCTGGCCTCCGCATACCTTGCACGGCGAGCATCCACATGTCTGGCACATACCTACTCTCCTTCCCGGCGGCGCACACTGGGTGCGCGACCACGTTTATGCTGTTTGCCTCACCGCGAGGCTTGTTCACGCGCAAACTGCCCTTTTGAGTATGGACACCACCTTTCGCCCCGCTGTTCCTCGATTTTGCCGCCCCCTGCCCTGCTCTTGCCGCAAATCCTTTGCCTCATTATGCTTTCGACACGGATGCCAATCCTGTATAATGCCGTTTGCTGCGTTCGGCGTGGTTTATTGTTGCCCGCCGCGCGGGGCCAGGGGTATAAACTCTGTACCTTTTAAGCACGAAAGTCCCGGAGTTACCCATGCATATCGTTCTATTTGAAGACCACCTGACGCACGAGAACCGCCCCGTCACCCTCCCCCGCGCGGCCTTTGCAGTGTCGCTGGCTGGCGCCACGCTCTACGACGTCGCGCGCGCCAGCTGCGACAGCGTTTCCGCGATCATCCGCAAATACCTGCAACCCACTACGAGCGCAGCGTTCAAGCTCGACGCTCCTGCTTCCGGGCCGGTCCTTTTCATAAACGCGTCTCTTGCGCCGTCCTTTGACATCGTGGCCAAGCTCGTGAAGCTCGCACAGCGCGGCGGTAGTTTTCTCATTCAAAACGAGTCCCGCGTCGCGGCGGCGTATTTCCCGACGATGCCGGCGGGAGTCGCAGAGCAGGACGAATCGACGATCTCGGCATTTCTCGTGGGATGCCAGCGGCCGAACATGCACGAGGAACTGCCTCTCGTGGCCATGCCGCATGACGTCGTGCGGTTTCACATGAAGTTTTTCGACGCCAATGTCGCGCACCTTGCCGCGGCGCTCACAGAGAGCGCCCCCGGCGTTTTTACCGCGCCGGACGTCCACATCCACCAGACTGCAGTGCTTGACGCGTCGGAGGGACCCATCATCCTCGGCGAGGGGGCGTCAGTCGGCCCGTTTGCGCTCATCGTCGGGCCGGCGGTCATCGGCCCCCGTACGAAAATCATCGAGCGCGCGAGCATCAAGGAGAGAGTTCAGATCGGGCACACGTGCAAGATAGGCGGCGAGGTCGAGTGTTCGTCCATCGAGTCGTACACCAATAAACAGCACCATGGATTTCTCGGGCACTCGTATATCGGCTCGTGGGTTAATATGGGGGCGGGGACTTCCAACTCGGACCTCAAGAACACGTACGGGGAGATTACGACACTCCACCGCGGGCAGAAGGTGCACACTGGGATGCAGTTTTTCGGATGCGTACTCGGGGATTACTCGAAGACCGCGATAAACACGTCCATCTTTACGGGCAAGATCGTCGGCGTGTCGAGCTATCTGTACGGATTTATCGGAACGAACGTGCCGAGCTTTACCAACTATGCGCGCACGTTCGGACAGGAGACCGAGTACGTGCTCGACGCGGCGCTAAAGACGCAGTTGCGCATGTTCGCCCGCAGGAATGTCGAGCAGACCGCGCTCGACGTCAAACTGCTGACCGACCTCTTTGAAATCACGCGAGACGAGAGGCTGATGTCGACGGACCAACTGGCGTTTTGACCCTTC
>CALMGO010000550.1 GCA_937863625.1 uncultured bacterium | reverse complement strand
ATCAAGAAGGCCATCAAGAAGACCTATGGCCGCAAAGGCGAAGAAGTCGTCAAAAAGAACTTCAACGCCGTCGATCAGTCGGTGGCCAACTTGCACCAGGTGAATGTCCCCGACGCGGTAACATCGAAGAATCGCCGTCCGGCAACGGTGGCGGTCGACGCGCCGGAGTTTGTCCAGGAATTCACCGCAAAGATAATGCGCGGAGAAGGTGACGACCTGCCGGTATCTGCAATGCCGGTTGACGGGACTTTCCCGACGGGCACGACCGCCTACGAGAAGCGCAACATCGCCATCGACATCCCGGCATGGGAACCGTCTGTGTGCATCCAGTGCGGCAAATGCTCGATATCCTGTCCGCACGCGACAATAAGGCTCAAGGTATATGCCCCGGAGCTCCTCAAGAAGGCGCCGGCGACATTCAAGCACGCCGAGGCCAAGGGCAAGGAATTCGCTGGGATGGCCGCAACGATTCAGATCGCCCCCGAGGACTGCACGGGCTGCGGCCTCTGCGTGAACGCTTGTCCGGCACAGGAGAAGGACGCCGAGAGCAAGCCGACCGGCAGAAAGGCCATCAATATGGCCAGGCAGTTGCCTCTTCGCGAGGCGGAGGCGGAGAACTGGAAGTTCTTCCTCTCCCTGCCGGAGGCCGACCGCACAAAGATCAACGTCAAGACCGTCAAGGGCAGCCAGCTGTTAAAGCCCCTGTTCGAGTTTTCCGGCGCCTGCGCGGGCTGCGGCGAAACGCCATATGTCAAGCTCATGACCCAGCTTTTCGGCGACCGCATGCTGGTTGCCAACGCGACGGGCTGCTCGTCGATTTACGGCGGCAATCTGCCGACCACCCCATACACGACTCGCGCGGACGGGCGCGGCCCGGCATGGTCCAACTCGCTTTTCGAAGATAACGCGGAGTTCGGGTTCGGGATGCGCCTCGCTGTGGACAAATTCGCCCAGACCGCCGTGGAACTTCTCGGCAAAGTGGCGCGGCTCGGCGAGCACGCACAGCTGGTAGAAGCGATAAAGAGCGCGCCTCAGACCACGAGCGATGAGATCGAGCAGCAGCGGGTTCGCGTTGATGAACTCAAGAAAATCCTCTCAGCCGAGAAGGAACCCATTGCAAAACAACTCCTTTCGCTGGCGGACTACCTCGTCAAGAAGAGCGTCTGGATAGTCGGCGGCGACGGCTGGGCATACGACATCGGATACGGCGGGCTTGACCATGTGCTCGCCAGCGGGCGCAACGTGAACGTGCTCGTGCTCGACACCGAGGTGTACTCCAACACCGGCGGTCAGATGTCAAAAGCAACGCCGAGGGGCGCAGTGGCCAAGTTCGCCGCGGCAGGGAAACTCATGCCGAAAAAGGACCTTGCGCTTATCGCGATGAGCTACGGCAATATCTATGTGGCGCGGGTGGCGCTGGGCGCCAACGACGCGCAGACCGTCCGGGCCTTTGTGGAAGCCGAGAACTACGACGGACCGTCGCTTATCATCGCCTATTCGCACTGCATTGCCCACGGCATAGACATGGCCAAGGGTCTCGATGAGCAGAAAAAGGCAGTCGCAACCGGCTACTGGCCGCTGGTAAGGTTCGACCCGCGGCTTTCGGCGGAAGGCAAGACCCCGCTTCAGATGGACTCCAAGGCCCCGTCGATGCCTTTTAAGGACTATGCGTACGGCGAGACGCGCTACCGGTCGCTCTCGATGACCAACCCCGAAGAGGCGGCAGAACTCCTCAAACTCGCGGAAGAAGACGTAAAGAACCGATGGAACCAGTACGCGCAGCTGGCCGGAGTAAAGACTGACGGCGACGCTGCCGCAAAATAGCCGGATTAGTACTCATTCGGCGGGATAGTCACAAGGGGCGCGGGCACAAGTCCGCGCCCCTTCATTTTCGCCCTTGGCCGAAGAAGGCAAAAAAGGGTGGCGTGACCGCGATCTTATGCTCCGAGGAACTGTCTTCGGCGCGGGAGATGATATGGAGGGTGGG
>CALMGO010000549.1 GCA_937863625.1 uncultured bacterium | reverse complement strand
ATTGTTGCTGGCCAGTGACGGTAGAAAGACGAAAAGCATTGTCGGGCTGAAAAGCGCAAGACATCCCATCGGCACAACCATCATAAGCAGAAAATCAACCCGCTTGAATGCAAAGAACAGCTTCAGCGAATAAAGAGGGTCATGCACAAGCGTGTACATCACGCCCCGCACCGTTCCCCCCATCTCCCCGTATGCCTCCATGGTGTGGCTTTCCCCCCCGGCAAAATGCGGCACAACCACAGCCAGCGATACGAAAAACCACGCCGCTGCCGCCGCAAATATCGGCAGCCCCCATTGCCACTTGCCCCGAAACGTCAGCACCACGCCCATCATCGCGATGGGCATCACCATGTCCTCCTTGCACGCCGCCACCAGAAACGACACGCCGACAAGGCTCCACATCCTGCCCGAGTCAAAGAAGTAAATGGCCCAGAGCAAAAGTGGTATCGCCATCGCCTCCGGCAGGTATGTCCCGTATATGAGCCTCTTGTCCGCGTACTGCATCGGGGCGTAGAAAAGGTATGCCAGCGAGAAAAGCATGGCCGCCGCGTGTGACGAGAGCTTCCCCTTCGCCAGCTTGTATACCGGGATGACGCCGGATGCCAGCGCTGCGCTCTGTATCAGCATCAACACGGGAAGCCCCGGCCATGCTATGTAAAACGGCAGCAACAGCAGATGGACAAACTCCACGTGCTTGGCCAGAAAGCACGGCCCGTAGCGGCTTGACGCGAGGAATTCCCCCCCAAGCGTGCGCCACATCATCTCATCAAATTCAGCGCAGTCCTCGCACGATATCCTCACCGCCCTGTACTGCAGCATCCCCATCGTAAAAGACACGGCAAAGTAAAGTAGCGCCGCCAGGGCCACGACCATCATCGCCCTGCGAGCGGCTTCTCTCTTGGCAAGACCCTCGCCCCGACCGACCGCCATCGCCGCAAGCCACGCCGCGAAAAAACCCAGCGACAGTATTACCGCGAGGACCGACCAGTGCATGAAGCCGTATCCCGTGTAGGCGTCAACTGTGTTTAGAATAAGAACCGACACGAAACCCGCAAAAGCCTTTGACGTCATGAGTATCGTCGGCCACAGCCCCCTTCCCCTTGCCAGTATGGCCGACGCCGCAAACCACGCGATAAAGGCTCCCCCCACCGAAAGGCCGCGCAGCAACCACACGTTCGGAAGTGTATCCAGGTCAAACGACACGCCCTGCCACACGCACCACAGGGTGTAATCATCCGTGAGCACATAGTAAATCGTGAGTGCGACTGAGATGCCTGCACAGAAGGGGGCCAGTAGCCACAAGTAATCGTATGGTTTGCGCTCCGTTGCGGTAATAACGTTGCTGCCTGTAATGCTTTCGCTCTCGGTGGCGGCCAAGAAATGTCTCCCTGCCTGCGTTAGAATGGCGCGTCCGTTGCGCCGCGAAACTGCTGCCAGAGCCTCCTGAACCGGCTCAAGTATATCATATCGAAAAGGCCTTCGCGACCCGGAAACATCATCGATGCCGTTTCGCGCAGATTCTCCACCGCCACCACCACGTCGATATCCGGGTAGCACTCCATAAGGACTATTGAGCACACTCTGTCGGCCTGACGCGCCAGCTGCCGCATGGCCTCTCGCCGCAAATCGCAGTCCTTTGACGCCATCTTACGCCTCCGACTACCATTATCGCTTGGCGACGCGCTCGGTCAAGGCGCCGCCGGTCGCGTAACCGTCCGCCCAAATTCAAAAAAACCTTGCGCCCGCTTATGTTGCGCTGCTTCTTTACCGATAAATGCATTGGGAGAAAGGACCGAAGGCGACGGATGCGGCAAAGGGCTGCTTCCCCTTCTGAGTTCCTATCTAATGCTATAGGTGGAAACGATTTATGGAAATTTATGGTCCGAGCGGCGCAAACCGGTCTAACCAGATCTCCATCCGGAAACTTGCCGCCAAGCTCAAAGCCGCTGGCATTATCAGTTCCGACCAGGCCGACGAGGTCGAAATC
>CALMGO010000548.1 GCA_937863625.1 uncultured bacterium | reverse complement strand
ATCCAGAAGCGCTACGCCGACGCGACGAACCCGCGCTACGCCGCCGCCCGCCTCGACGGCGCCTGTCTCGAACCTCTTATGGCCGGTGACGCCAACGCGATCGATGCGTTCGAAGACCGCACCTTCCTCTTCGAAGCCGTATGGCACATCGCCCCCAACCCCTCTGTTGCCATAGAGCGCCAAATCGACGGCGTGCGTTTCTTCTACGCCTATAACCTCACCAGCAACTTCGACGAACTCTACGACCTCTCCGACCCTTCATACCGAAATCTTGCTTCTAACCCTCGTTTTGCCGACACCAAGCGACGGATGCTTCACGTCCTCGCGGACCTTCTCAAGTCCGACCCCAGGTGGCGCTGTTACTACCACACTTTGCGAGTCGACCTCTGGCAATCCCTGCCTGGCGATTCCGGGGATCACCAGATGTTTCGGCCCGAATAGTCGCGCTACGAATCCCGGTCCGCTCCCTGACGTTTTGCCACATCCGGTTTACAGGCGCAACATATGCGCCCTGAGCGCACGTTTTGCGCTTTGCCGAATCCTATGCCGTCGCCTCAGGCAAACCATCTCATAGCGCATCTGTCGTGTAAATAACGAGTTGCGTCTATTATGCCTTCTTGCCGCTTCTTTGGCACACTCCTTGCTCTATGGAAAAGTGAATTGTGTGACCCCTCTCCAGCCGGCGGCGGCGTCCAAGGGGCGCCGTCGCTGGCCCTGATAATAAAGGGAGAAAAGTGGCATGAATCCGGTGACGGGAATTGTTGGGGGGCTGGCGGGCAGTTTGGCCGAACGTTTTGCCAATGGTGTTGTCGGGGGCCAGCCCTCCTTCGCTTCTATCCTGTCGGACCGCATCGCGGCCGCCTCCGGCGTTGCCGGCGGTGATTCTGCCGCCGATGTCGAACGGCTTGTCACGCAACTCCTTGATTTGCCGTTGACATCTGACGAAGCGCAGAGTATCTCCAGTTATCTTGTTGCGCTGGTGTCGCGTCTCAAGTCCGCAGCGGACCAACCGGCCCAGGCCGCCAAGGCCCGCGCCGACATTGAGGCTTTTATCCAGCAGATCAAAGAAAAGTTCCTCCTCTCCGCGGAGGACTCTGCCCGTCTCGACAAAATCGCAGGAGATTATATCGCGAAAAATATCCCAATCGGGCTGTCGGCTTGATGTCGGCCTTTCTCAACGAGCGCCTGGTCCTTTCCCCCGTTATCAGGCTTTGAGCAAAATCTGACGCCGGCCGGCAGCCCCCCCCTCTTGCCACAGCATGACCTTGCCAATGCCTCGCCAATATCATGGATGACCGCTGGTCCGGGTGGCTGACACCGTAGCTGCCTGCTCGCGCGCCCTGTGCCCGTCAGTCGAAGACTGCTACACAGCCAGTCCCCTCTGAGATATTCCCGTCGCCTCATCAATCCCGAACATAACGTTCATGTTCTGAACCGCAGCCCCGCAGGCGCCCTTGCCCATGTTGTCAAGCGCCGCGAATACGACCACTCGCCCACGCTTTTCGTCGACGGCCGCGCCCAACTGGCAGTAGTTCGACCCCGCCACGTCCGCGACGCTCGGATAGGCGATATAATCCCATCGCGCTTTCTGGTCCTTGGCGATCCTGTTAACCGTCACGAAAGTCTCGTCGCTGTAATATTCCTCGAGCATATCAAGCACTTCCTCGCGCTCGGGAGTCTTCTCGCAGAAGAGATGACAAGTCGCGAGTATCCCGCGACTGAACGGTCCCATCGTCGTCGTGAAATGAACCGTCACGTCACGGCCGGCGGCCTTGGACAGTTCCGCTTCCATCTCGTATGTGTGGCGGTGGTCCACGACATTGTAAGGTATCATGGTCTGGCACATCTCGGGATGATGAACGCTCCGGTCAAGAGCCGCCCCTGCGCCGCTTGTGCCCGTTACGCCGTCGACCACTATACGCCTGACGTCAAACCGCCCGTCTGTTACAAGCGGCGCGAGCGCCAGTATTACCGCCGTTGCAAAGCACCCTGGCGTCGCCACGATCCTTGCCTTCGCGATCTTGTCGCGATAAACTTCAGGTATTCCGTAAACAGCCTCCTTTGCCAGTTCCCAGCACTTGTGTTTGCCGTAAATCCGCTCAAAGTCATTACGATTGTCCAGGCGAAAGTCGGCCGCCATTGCGATTACCTTTGTCCCGCGCGCCAACCACTCGGCGGCCTTCTCCTGCGCCACGCCCACCGGTGTCGCAAAAAAGACCACATCGGCATCCGAGAGCTTTTCATCGGACGTAAATTCCATCCCGCTGCCGACAAGGTTCCTGTGCGCCTCCTCCACCGCTCCGGCCTCGCGGCTGTACCACCATGCGACTTCGGCCTCGGGATGCGCCAGGAGCAACCGCGCCAGTTCGCGTGCTACGTATCCGCGCCCGCCATATATGCCTGCTTTTATCATCGCTCGGCCCTCTCAATAAATGGACCGGGGCGCCTTATTCGGCGCCCCGGCGTTTTCTTTATGTCTGTCGGGTCCTTGCCCCGCTTTTCTTACGCCTTGATCGCCACGAACTCCAGTACCTCAGCGTTGCTCCACAGTGCTCTGTTGTTATTGTTTGCAATCTCAAGCCCGAGCACCTTCGAGAAACTTTCGGCGTCGGCGAGCTTCGCGCCGGCGGCTTCGGCAAATACCGGCTTGCCGATGCTGCTGACTATCTCCAGGCCGTTGGCCTGGAAAAGTGTTTCCACCTCTTCCGCGCTGAAGGCCTTGCTGGTTATTCCCGCCGTGCCCGGCTTCGCCGCGCGGTCGCTCACCCCGCTCGACAGGTAGTGCTCAAGGCCGTCCACGTCGCCGCGCTTTATGAACTTCTCCAGTTCCCTGCTGCGAAAGCGGTTTATCACACTCGTAGCCACAAGCCCCCCGCTTTTGGTCACAAGCGCTAGTTCCGCCACAGCCATTTCCGGGTCTCCGCAGAAGGACAGCGGCTCCGTCAGCGCCAGCGCCGCGTCAAAACTCCCCTCGCTGAACTCCCGCATGTCCGTTACGTCGCCAAGCACCACCTCGACCTTACCGGTCACCCGCGCTGACACTATCTTCTCCTGCGCCAGGCGGATCATCTCCTCGCTTGCGTCCAACAGCACCACTTCATATCCTGCCAGTGCCAGGCGTACGCTCCAGTATCCGCTCGCCCCGCCCGCGTCCAATATGCGCGCACCCTTCTTGCGCGGAAGATACGGACGTATGTGCTGCCACGTAATCTCCCTCAGCAGCCTCTGGTAGGGGCTCGACGCCTTCTGTTCGTACTGGTCCGCCCGCTGGTCGAAAAAGCGGCCGACCTCCCTTGCGGTTTCGCCCAGAACTGTCATTTTCTCATCTCCTGTCGCTTCGTTGCTCATAGCAACCCGCCCAAAATAAAAAGGGCCTCAAGATTCCTTTCGGATTCCTGAGGCCCTTTATAAAGCCGGTTTTGCCTCAGGTCACCCTGCGGACGCTACTCTCGCGATAATGCACAACGCGGCCGCGCGTCCGTTTCCGGTCGCCGGCTGCTTGGCATTCGCGAGATTTACGTGCCGTAAGGCGCCTGACATCTGTACTTCTCCTTTTGGACTACCACTACTGAACTATACACATTCTATCGCCATCCGGGCGTGTGTCAAACAGGTTTTTTCCACACTTCCGGCAAATAGCGTGACGGCCGCAGTCCTTCTTTACATGAGCGACTTCATGTACTCGATGTTAAACTTCACCTTTTCGTCGGCTTTCCTCACGTCGCTGAAGTCCTCAAAACTCAAATACCCCTCGTAACCCACTTCTTTGAGTTCGACAAGAACCTTCTTCCAGTTGATGACCCCCTCGTCGAGCGGCACCGCTATCCCAGGTTTCCACGGATGCTCGCCCGGCTTGGCGTTGGGGTCCTTCGTCCACGCGCCGTTTTTGGCGTGAACGTGCGCCAGGTATGGTCCGAGAATCTCCATGGCCATCTTGCTCTCTTCGTAGCCTTCGGTCACCATGTTGCCCGGGTCGTATATCACGCCCACCGCATCAGGGTTAAGCCCGTCGAGAAGCCTCCTTGAGGCCGACGCACTTGCCGTGATGATCCCCATGTGCGTCTCCAGACACACCTTTACGCCGGCCTTTTCGGCCAGTTTGGCAGTCTCTTCATACCCTGCGCGCGCTGCCTTGAAGAGTTTGTCATGATGAGTCTTGCCGTCATAGTGCGGCGTCCCGACCCGAATGAGCGGCGCCCCCATTATCCGCGCAGCCGCGAGCATCTTTTCCGTAGACGCCACGTCATCCACCCGGTGATAACCCGCCAGCCCAGCCGTCTCCAGCCCCGCGTCGTCGGTCATCTTGCGAATTTTCTCAGCATTTTCCAAAATCGTGTCCAATTCCACGGTGCACAGGTTGTGCCCCCAGTAGCTCACCGGGGCTGATTTTACCTCTGGCTTCGTGTTGGTCACCCTCCACTCCACCCCGTCGTAACCATAGTGCGCCAGTTTGGTTACGGCCGTCTGCAAGTCCCATTCAGGAAGCATCACAGTAAATATTGAGAACTTCATTGCATCTCCTTTCCGGTAGTAGTCAGTTCAAGCGAATTCTAAGAACTGTCTCCCGCCACGCTATCTTTTTTATTCTTCTTGAATCTCGGCATGCAAAACGTGTATAAATAGCAGGCATCGGGCAATCCTTGTTTCGCTTTCGTGGGTTGTTTCGTCGAATTTTCAAGGACTCTTGGGCGTCCTGACCGTATGTTGGTTAGGATGACCGGTACACTTTTCTCGTCTGGAGGCCCCGATGAGGCGCATCATACCCGGATTCTGTGTCGCGCTGTTTTTGGTACTGCTTTGGGCGTCTTTCCTCGATGCGGCTGAGGCCGCTATCCCGGCACGCGTTCCTGACAAGGGTTCAGTTGCCGTCGAGCGAGATCGCCGCGCTGG
Organism: uncultured bacterium; assembly: GCA_937863625.1. Taxonomy (GTDB): domain Bacteria; phylum Planctomycetota; class DG-23; order SLPQ01; family SLPQ01; genus CALMGO01. The sequence goes on along the minus strand of CALMGO010000548.1, from coordinate 1,610 downwards.
CCGCATCACCGCGCGCGACGCCACCCTCTACCGCGCGTACGAACTCTTCAGCCCTGACAAACTCCCGGAGCGTTACCGGTGCGACACCTCGCTGAAATCCCGCACCTGTGTCACCCCTCAGCTGAGGAACCTTCTCCATGACTGGGACAACCTCCCTGAAGCCGGGCGTCTGGTCGTTCCTGCTTATCTGCGTCCCGGCGCCTCTCGCGGCAGGAAGGCTGTCCCCAAGGGCTCCCTTACTCCCTCCATAGCGATGGATGTCGCGGGTTCCGCCAAGACCGACGGTGGTGACCCGGATGATACCCCGTCCTATGACCGCACCTACGCCACGACCAATTTCCTCATCCACTACAGTTCCTCGGGCGACAACCGCCTCATACAGAGCGCCGATGGCAATCACAATGGCATTCCGGACATGGTCGAGTACGCCGGGCAGTATTTCGAGGCAACTTGGACGTGGATGATAGACAACGGCTATGACCTGCCCCCCGGCACCGACACTGACTATTACAATGTCTACTTTGAGGACCTCTCCATCTACGGCGCCCTTGGCTACACAGCCCCCATTGACTACAGCCGTGAAAGCCGCAGTTTCATCGTGCTTACGACGGACTGGTCTGGTTTTGAACTCCCTACCGGAACGCCAATTGCGCCTGCCGACGAACTGCGCGTCACGTGTTCGCATGAGTTCTTTCACGCAGTGCAGTTCGGCTACGACTCCTATGAGGACAGCTGGTGGATGGAAGCCTGCTCCGTATGGATTGAGGACAATGTAGGTGCCGCGTGGGACGGCGTTAACGACTACCTCTGGTGGGTCGGCTACTATCTTTATTGGCCGGAGGTCGGCCTCGACGCCGATTACTGGTCAAGTCACTGGTACATGACGTGTCTCTGGCCGATATACCTTCATTCGCATGTTGACGCCGACGGCAGCATCATCCGCGAAATCTGGGAAGACTGTGTCGGCGCCCCCAATGCCATGGATGCCACCAAGTCCGTCCTCGCGGGCCACCTCCCAGGAGGGTTCGACGAGGCGTGGCTTGACTTCCTCGTTGCCAATTACGAGAGGGATTATCCCGAGGCAGCGGCGTTCCCCATTGCCTATAGCAATCTGTACTTCACAGATGTCAACTATTCCTACCCGGCCTCCGGCCCGCGTTACGACGAATACTCACCCGAGGGCCTCGGCTCCAATTACGTCCGCTTCTATCCCGCGGGCGGTTCCGCCCCCGACCTCAGCGTCTCCTTCACGGGGCAGTTCTCTACCGCCACATGGCGAGGGATGCTTGTCGGCAAGAAGACCGCCTCTTACGACAGGCAGGATTTCCTGTCTTCCTCCGGAGGCGTCCTGCTTAATTTTGCCGTCAACTACACCCAGGCCGCCCTCATAGTTACTCCGGCTATCGATGGCTATACAAACGGCGAACTCTTCTTCTATGACTATTCGGCCGCGTTGTTGGCCTCTGACAGCACGGCCCCTTCGCCTAATCCCATGACGTGGTCTTCCCAGCCTCACCAGGTGTCGACGTCCTCCATTGCCATGACCGCCACCACCGCGACTGACATCGCCAATCCTCCGGTCTCATATTACTTCGACGAAACGTCCGGCC
>CALMGO010000547.1 GCA_937863625.1 uncultured bacterium | reverse complement strand
CCTGTGTCCCTCCGCGCTTGTACCAGCCCTTGTATCCCACCGGCTCGAAATACCCCTCAGGCGACTTCTGAACCTTTATCAGGAAATTGAGCGCATCGAGCCCCATCTCAATCATGTCCGACCTGTTCATCCACTGGCCCGAAAGAAGCAGCGCCTGCGGCAGCCGCGCGTTTTCGTAGTTGAGCGTATCTTCCGGCCACGGCCAGTCGCGCTTGGAGTTCTTCTTGAACCGACCGAAGAGTCTCGTGGCCAGTTCCTCGCGCGCCCTTTGCGCGGCCATGTCGCCGCTGAAACGTCTGAGATACTCGTGAACACCCACGAGCGACAGCGCCTCGGCCCTCGGAGAAACCAGTCTCCGAGCCGCATCGAGAGCTGTGTTAAAGAGCCTTGTCGCCACACCCACCGTTCCGGGCTCCCCCGCGTACGTCGCCGCCGTGCCTATGCCCAACAGGCCCCTCCCTTGCGAATCCTCGCTGCCCACGCTGTCGAGCCAACGGCGGTCATAGCCCATGAAATTATGGAACCGCCCCGTCTCCTCAATCAACGCATAGTCGAGGAAACTCAGGTAGACCGCGGCCAGGTCGGAGATCCCCTTGGCCTCTTCACCTAAAATGTGCGCCGCGCGCACAGCGACCACGAGCGCGCGCGCGTTATCATCCGTGCAGTAACCATGCGAACGGTCGGGGATGGTATACTTGGCGTGCTGAAAAATGCCCGTATGATCCGTAAGCCGCCTCAGGTGGCTGAAGTTGATGGCGGGTTCGAATGCCTTGCGTCCGCTGGCGACGACCTTGCGTGGCGCGTGGCGTCTCTCGTGCAGCGCTTCGTTAAAGACCTGGAGGTACTTGCGTGCCGTCTCCGGCCAGACCATCTTCCTTCCGAAGAGATATGCCCGCTTTCTCATGGCATGGCGTCGTACGTCGTTGTCCAGAAGATCGATGAGCGATAGCGATAGCTGCCTCGAATCCCGGAACGGCACAATTACCCCTCTCTCCTCCCCGAGCATTTCACTGGCGTACCAGTACGGCGTCGAAACCGTCGCCTTGCCCGCCCCTATGCACAGCGAGAGAACGCCGGAGACTATCTGGCTCTCCGTAAGATATGGCGTTATGCAGACGTCCGCCGAACCGAGGAACCTCTCGAGTTCCTCGAACTCGACGAACCTGTCATGAAATATCACATGCTCCGAAAGTCCCAGCGACCTGACGAGACCCTGTAGAAAAAACCGGTATTCCTCGCCTTTCTGCCTGACGACCGCCGGATGCGTCGCGCCGACTACCATGTAGACGATATCGGGATGCTTCTTCACCACCTCGGGCAGCGCGTTTATCGCGTATTCGATGCCCTTGTTCGGTGAGATAAAGCCGAAGGTCATCAGCACTCGTCTGCCTTCGACGCCGAAAAGGTCCTTGTAAAAGCTCGGGTCGACGAACGGCATGTCGGCTACGCCATGGTATATGAAGGCCAGTTTTTCCTCGGGTGCGTGGTAGATTTCCTTCATGAAGTGGAGCGCCTTTTCGCTCATCACCACCACGCGGTCGGAGAGTCTGATTATGTCGTCCATGACGCTTTTCTGTGCAGGGTCGGGCTCCCTCAGCACCGTGTGCAGCGTCGTCACGACCGGCACCCTCAGTTCGCGCATAAGTGATAAAACGTGCCCCCCGGCGGCCCCGCCGAAAATGCCAAATTCATGTTGGACGCAGGCCACCTCAAAATTCGTGATGTTCAGAAAATCCGCAGCATTGCCGTACTCCAAAAGCTTGTTCTGTGCGATCTGAAAGCGCACCCTCGGCGGGTACCGATACCCTTCGGGCGTGTCATTCATGGCTACAACAGACAGACTCGCCTCAGGCGCGACGCCCGCGATCGCGTCGCAAAGGTCTGTGGTAAACGTCGCTATGCCGCATCGGCGAGGCAGATAGTTGCCGAGAAACGCCATTTTCGAGACTTCAGGACTCATCAGGCCTCCGTATCTCCGTATTTCACAAGGTGTTACATTCACGTCAATCTATAGCCCAGTCATTCTACTCGACAGGGGAGCCTTTTGATAGTTCCATTATATTGTGGCCGATTCTCCTGCACCGCTGCCCCGCGCGCTGCCTCCTGTGATTCCAAGCCCGTCCACGCCGCGCCCGCTCGCCATTACGCCCGCGTGAAAATGGCCGCTCCGCTCTACGAAAAGGAACTCGAAACGCCTGCAGCCCGTCTTGGCCTTTGCCATGAAAAAGCGATGAGGCATGAAGCTCCGCCGGCAGTTTCCACAGGGGGATGCATGGAAAGGATGTGAAATGAAAAGGCCGCCGGTCGAGACTGAGCCCTCACTCTCCCGGCGGCCCTGTTAATTCGTGCTACTCGCCTCCTCGATACTGACTGCCCGTGTCATCTTGCGGCGGCACGTAGTCGTCATCCTGACCGTTGGGGATCCCGTCGCCGTCGTCGTCATCGCCGTTAGGGACGCAGTCATCCAGGCACTCGTCACAAATGCCGTCCCCGTCCTCATCGACGAATGTCGCGCAGACGCATTCCAGACATGAGCCGTCCTTGAGCTGCAGTTGTACCTGTAACTGCTGCTGAATCATGTCCTGGTCGTCCCCAAAGCTCGTGCTGACGCCCACGACCGCTACCAATGCCACGAACGCTGCCAAGACAAAGAGTGTACGCATTGCCTTTCCTCCTTCTTCAGGGGCCTTGCTTATCCAGACGCGTACCCCCCCAAACCTACGCACACTCCCCGATTTACGCGCAACAACCGGCGGGCTCAGTCTCTCCGGTTATCACCAGATTGGGACTCCGCTGAAATGTGCCTCCTCAGAGCCTCCCAAAAAAAGAATAGGCATGTCGAGACGCCTTTTCAACCCACAAACTTTTCCCAATTGATAATCTCTTTCCCCCGCCGCCTCGTTCATCATTCCGCATCGCCTTTCGTTGTTGACACCCGCGCCCCTCCGTGGTACTAATCCCGCTGCAAAGAAGCACAGTGTCCCGCTTTATCGAAAGGACGACTATGGCCGTCGAGGACCTGCTCAAAGAAGCCGAGCATCTCTGCATGCGCTTTCTCGATTCAGAGATGGGTCCCCGGGAGTTTGTCGACAGCATGGAGGATTGGCTGCTGGAGAATATTACCCAGTTCCGCAAGGCGAACATGCCGATACATAAACTCCTGGATGATTATTGGACCTGGGTTCTTGCCATGTATCAGGAGAATGAGGCGTTGAGAGCGCCGAAAGATAGCGGGCTTTTGGGGCCGGACGAACTCCGCACGGAAACCGAATTGCTTCTGACGCGGTTAAGGTCCATGAAAGGAGAATCACCACAATAACTGCCAGCCACAATACAACTGTGAAGTACTTTATCTACGATGGTGACGATGTGTTAGGGGCTTACACGGTTAAATGGGGACACCCATAACCGTGAAGGTCAAGGGCTCCTGCCTGACGTTTTTCTCTTCCGTATTCGCCATTCGCTACAGGGTCCTTCGTGGTTCACCCGCCTGTGCGGAACGTCCCGACCGGTCGGGGGAGGGCCCCCGTGGCGAAGTAGGATTCAGCTTTGCCTTTCGTGGCGCCGTCGCGTGAGAAGGATTTGCATGACTCAGGGACAAAGCGGCCGCTGAGAAAGACGCATGGACAAACGCGCTGCGAATCAGTGTGGGTGTCGAACGCGCGCGCCTTTCCTGAAACCCGCAAGACCCACGAGCCCCGCGACCACCAGCAGCGCCGTGGACGGTTCAGGAACGACATTCCCGGAAAACTCCTGCGCGAAGATACTGCTTCGCACGATGTCTATCTGACGGCTCGTGAGCTGGTCCAGCAGCAGGCCGTCAGGGTTGATGTCATCTATCGAAGTCGCAAACTCATGGTCAGTGCTCATCAGGTTCTGCGGCATGCTCGCCGAGCCCCAGCCGTACGGAACGGGGTCTTCCGGATGCACGAGGCCGAGGTTGTGCCCGAGTTCGTGCGCCGGCACGTCGAAAAGGTCCACACCCGGCGTCGTCGGCGTACCACCCCAGTCGAATATTTCGTCCGAGATGACAATGCCGTTAAGGTAAGCCTGTATGTATGTCGGCGGGACATAGGTGGAATTGGAGATTCCAAGAATAGTACCGAACCCCGGCCCATAAATCTCATGAACGAACCACATGTTTATGACCAGAGGGTCGAGGCTTCCGCCGCCGGCGCTCTCGAAAAACGGCGCGGGTGTCACGTGCCCGTAAACATCCACGCCGGGCGACACGTCTTCAAAATCCAGCCTGTAGTCTGCGGGACTGTCGTACTGGCTGAAGGGCAAGAACTCCACGTCGATTCCCGCCTGCGCCCATATCTTGTCCATCTCGCTTTCAAAAAGCTGCATGGACGGGTTCGCGCCGCTCACTTGTATAGGCTGAATCACGACCTGCCTGTCAATGACCATGGCCGACGAGACGGCGCTCAGCAGGAAAACGACGACAACAGCAACATACCTGGTTCTGGAGGTGTGTTTCAGCATGCCCGGACTCCCCTACATAAATGTCAGGTTTCGTCAATCCCCCGTATCGCCCCACGCGACAGCCTGACACGGCCCATTATATGGCCCGGACGCCGCGGCCGTCCAGAGGTTTCGCGGCCAGTCCACAACTTCGGGTGATCCCGCACGTCCATGCCGCGTTCGTCACTTCGCACCGCCCATCCCTGTTGACTTCCACATGTATCGGCGCGAAAGGCATATTGTCGAGCACCTCCCCAGGTGAGCATTTGCCGTTGGCGCGCCGCCTTGTGGGCATTTCGAGCCACCGCGCCAAAAATCAGCCTGAGTTTTGGGGCTTTTTCACTTGGCTTACCCCCCACACGTTTAGTATCATCTCCGCCGAGATGACCGCGGGGGGCTGCGGCCGATGCTCACGCCGGGTTGCGCAGCCCTCAAAGCAGACTGAAATCAGTGCCCAGGCACTGTGAGAGTATTTGCAAGTGGGGGTTGGCCCGTTTTGCTCACTGGGAGGTATCGGTCATGCCGGACAAATTGAGGATGGAGGAGCTTGAGGAGCGCATTGCCCCAACGGTGGTGGACGCCGGTGATGTCCTGCAATGGACTGACACCAACGGCGACGTCATCACGATCTACTATGACGGGCCGGACGGGTCGTCGTATGAGATCCTTGATACACTTGGCGGCGACATCGGCAACGGCGACAATATCGGCACCATAGAGTTTTCCGGCGCCGACGTGTCGAGCGAAATGTACATTCTTGGCGACAATGGCGGCGGTTCGGACATCGTTATCTCCGAATCCATCAGCGCTCCGGGTCAGGACATCGGCATCATTGATATCGGCATCGCCGACCAGGGCGAGGACGCGGGAACGGTCCTCCTCGGCAACAACTTCGCCGTCGCCGTCGGCGGCTGGCTTGGGCAGATTTTCATTAACGGCGACTTTGACTCCGACACCGGAGGCCATTCTATCGTCGCAGGCGATGATATCGGCACCATCTACATCAACGGCAACCTCCATCTCCACGCCGGCACTGAAATCGCCGACTTCGCCGCAGGCGGCGCGCTCGGCGCGGGTAATATCCATTTCCTCGTCGTAAACGGCGACACCTATATCGGCTCCGGCACTGGCACGGAGCTGCCGAGCCAGGCCTTTACCACCACCGCTCAGGTCTTTGACGATGCAGGCGACGGCACCGAGGTAGCCATCAATATCGCACTTTCCGCCGCCGCCCCCGTCGGCGAATACTGGGCTGTTGACGTGGTTGGGGGAGGAAGCGTTCTTCTTGAGATTGACGTGGTTTCCGCCAATTCCAAGCTCACACTCTCCTCCACGGGTGCGGGTGCAGACGTCGTAAACGTCTGGTTCGCCGAAGATGCGAGCGGACTCTACGTCACCGGCGCGGCGGACTTTGACGTCTTAAGCGTCGCCGCAGAGGGCTCTGTCGGCGCAATATCCAATAAGACCATCGGCGGCGACCTCGGTGTCATAATCGCCGCAGGCGACGTCGGCCTCATCCAAACGGCAAGATACGGCCACCTCGGGATGATGGGGACCGGCTACACCAACAGTATTTCGGTCTTCGACAGTTACTACGTCATCGGCTACGGCGTCGAGGTCGATGGCCTCATCACCAAAATCCAGGCCGACTCCATCAGGAATATAGACATTGTGGCCGGCGACATCGGCACAGTCATCGCAAAGGCGTCCATCAGGGACGTGAACATCATGTCGGGACTTGACATAGACTCCGTCACGACCGGCAGCATGTACTACTCGGAACTCATCGCCGAAGGCATGATCTCCAAGGTCTCCATCGGCGCGGGCGGCTTGTTTGAGTCCGACATCCTCGCATCGGAAATCGGCACTGTTGCCGTAAAGGGCGTCATAAACGATGCCCTGATATCCGCCCAGTACGAAGACGGCGGCTCGCAGACCGGCGGCCCCATAGGGTCAGTCGCGGCCAACGCCATAATCGACTCCCATATAAACGCGCTCGGAGACATCGGCAAGGTCGCCGTCAAGGGCGCTTTCTGGGACAGCACCGTCGACACCAGTTTCTGGGACAGCAACCTCAGTACCACTCTCGGAGGCTCCGTCGTCAGTTTCTCCGCGGCAGGCATGAATGACAGCAGCGTTGAGAGCCTTGGCGCGATAACCAGCGTCAAGATCGGCAAAGGCGGCATGCTTGCAAATTCTGGAATATACTCTAACGCCGGCATGAGCACCTTCATAGTCGCCGGAGACGTTCACGACTCCGTAATACAAATCGACGGCGATATCTCTACGTTCAAGGTCGCCGGGACTTTCGCCGGCGGCTCCCAGCTCGATGCCGGAAACGTGACCACGCTTAATGTCTCGGGCGCCATGTACAACACCATTATCAACGTGACCTCCGCCTCCAGGGTCGTCATCGGCGCCATGTACGGCGATGACGTCCGTTTCAACGCCGATTCCGTAGGCACGATGAATGTCAACGGCGCGGTCTCGAGCGACGGCGGCACCGTCGTCGACATCGACGCGTACACGTCCTTCTCCGTCAAGGGCGACATTAATGACTGCTCCTTCACGCTCCGCGACGGCGAAAAGATCGCCCTCAACGGCTCCGTCTTTTATCTCTCGCTCAATGCAGTGGATATCGCCTCGCTTACCACCAGGTTCACTTCCGCACTGACGCTCACCGTCGATAACGACCTCGACTCGATGAAGGTGAATGGGTCGTTTATTTACGGCGAGATATCAGTCGATGGCGAGGCTGGCCCCATCAGCGTGAACGGCACGGTTCTCAACTCGAGCATCGACCTTCACGGTTCCACTGCCGCAGGCGTCGCCGTAAAGGGCGACTTTGTCCGGTCATATCTCACGCTCGGAGTCAATGGCGGCACGGCCACGGACACCGGCTACTTCAACGTTAACGGTTCCATTATCCACGCGGGGCTTGACATCTACGGCCCGCTTGCCGCGCTCGCGGTCAAGCAGGACGTCATCAACGTCGAGGTCGAAGCGACCGGCGCTATCGGCCGCGTCGCCATCGGCAAATCGATCATAGCATCCGATGTCGACTCCGCGTCGACCTTCGGCCCGCTCACGGTCGGCGGTAACCTTTACGATGCCGCCATCGCCACTGAGGGAGACCTCGGCGACATCACCGTCAAGGGCAACATGCTCGGCTTCTACATAGCCGCCGAAGATTACGACGGTGGCGGCCATCCAATCGCGGTCAATATGGGCAACGTCACCGCAACGAAGATCTTCGACGGGGAGATCAAGGCCACCGGAAACGTCGGCATGATTACCGCCAAGACCAACATTGTCGACCTCTATCTCTGCTCCCTCGAATCGGATAACAACGGCTCCGGACCCGATATCGGCGGAGGAAACATAACAGGCATCAAGGCCGATGGCCTCATGAATGTCGACGTCGAGGCCTGGGGCTCCATCGGGCGCATCACTCTCGGCGCTTCCGGCATGGATGACTCGACTGAGATAACCACCGAAGTCGGCGACTTCGCCGGCCTGACGACAAAGGGATACGTCTTCGGCTATATCCAAATCGGCGGCGACCTCACCGGCAGCGTCCTCACCGGAGGTCTCGACGCCCTCGAATACAACGGCGCATACTTGTTCCTCGACAGCAACGGCACCATGACCGACGGCGCGCTCGTAGTCGCCGGCGACGTCCCGGACGGCACGATCATCTCCTGATCATGCCTCCACTGTATGACAAAGAGGGGCGGGCACAGCCCGCCCCTCTTCATTTGGCACGATAGTTTTCGAGTCGGCGGCGTCCTGGGGGAGAAGAAGAATCGAGGACAGACGGATTGCCGGGAAAGTCTCAAGGACAAGAGCGCGCGGTAAAACGATTATCGTCCGAGAAGCCTCACAAATGCGCGGTACTGTTCTTCCTCGAAATGCGTCCCGACTTCCTCCTTCATGATCGCAAGCGCCGGATAGGAATCCACCGCATCCTTGTACGGACGCCTGCTCGTGAGCGCGTCAAATACGTCCGCGATGGCCGCCACTTTTGCAAAAGGGTCTATCTCCTCGCTGCGTCGGTTACCGGGATATCCGCGCCCGTCGAGCCACTCGTGGTGCTGCTCGATTACGGCCTTGCCTCTATCGGGAAACCCGGCGTGCGGAGCCACCTGGTCAAGTCCCAGTAGCGGATGGCGCCTCATCTCTATCCACTCCGTTTCGTTCAGAGGCCCCTTCTTGGACAGTATGCCCTGTGATATCTGCATCTTGCCCACGTCGTGAAATATCGCCCCGACGCCGAACGCAGTCAGGTCCTCCATCGTCCCCATCCCGATCTCTCTCGCCAGCGCCAGGCCGATTGCGCAGACGTTGACGCTGTGCGTATACGTGTGATAGTCGTGCGACTTCAAGGCGAGCAGTTGATGAACCGCGTGCCTGCCCACCATCACGTATGAAATAGTGCTGCGGACAAGGTCCCCGCAGCGCTTGAAATTTTCATGCGCGTCGGGCCTATCGAGTATGTCTTGCGCCAGCCTTATCGAAGTGTCGTAGAGTATCCTTGCCTTTTCGTCTATGGCCAGCGTATCGCTTGAGATGACCCTGTCGAGATTGCGTTCGACGTACGCATGGACGGCCTGCGCATCCTCTTCGCGAACGAATACTTCTGAATGATTTGCCTGAATCAGCCGTATTCGATGCTCCTCGTTAAACGGCTCTTTCTTGCTTCGGTACAAAACGGGGTGTGTGCCCTGGTCGGGCCAGATGTACACGTCGAAGTCGACGATCGTGTCGACTTGAAGGAGGTTGATTTCGCACGCTACATATCCAAGTGGCGCGGCCTTACTCACCTGCCTTCACTCCTTTGGGGGACCGATGCCAGGGTGACCTGTCAACGGGAACGACCTTCACATCATTTTTCAAGACCGGCAAAACAAGCTCTCGTATACTTGACTGAACCCCCCTGGTGGCTTGTCGCGGTATCACTACAATTGCTTATCGGTAACACGCTTTCGAACAATTACTCAAAAGTTATTTTTCTCCCCGGCGACGGCAGGTCCTGCGCTACTGTTTAGACTTCTACTGCTCCATTATGTGCCTTTTATCTGCCTCCTGTGCGCCTCCGCCTGAAATGGCGCGCGTGGTGTGAACGTGTTTGATGACTTCGGTGGGTCTCTTGTGGTCCTTTTGCGCGCCTTCTATGGACCGGCGTGCTCCACGGTGCACCATGCACTCATGCGTGCTTGGTGATGACATAGGGGCCTTCCGGTACGACGACGATTCTCCCGGCCCCCGTTTCGCGCACTGCATCACGAACGGCGCTGTTGAGACTCGCCTTTGACTCACAACACGCCGCGTGTGCATCACAATCGCCCAGTTGTGAGACGATAAACACGCGCCCGCGCTCTCGCGTCCAGCCCATCCGCTGCCACTGCCACTGCCCGAGTTCGAACTTTCGGCCGCTTTTGACGCTCTTTGACCATTTCACGACGTCTTTTGTGCTCCTTATGAGCCCCTCAAATGATGCATCTCCGAGCCCCTCGTCGCATTTCGCGACAAGCACGACAATGCCCCCCTTCGCCATCACGGGCAAAATCGCTACAAGGCCCTTTATCGCCTGATAAAGAGTCTTGTCAAGCGGCCATCCCGCGCTTGACGTTACTATAACCTTTGCCGGGACCACGGGTTGCGTCACGACATATGACGAGAGTCTCTCGACGGCGGCGGCAAAAACGGCCTCGACATCCCCCGCGAAGACTCCTGTGACCTCGCGGTCGCGATTAAGCGTCACGTTGACCGCGAAATCCGCGCCGACGAGCTTTGCCGCCTTTGTCGTAAGTTTATGCGCCACATTGCCTTGCAAAACGCCGGGGGTGCTTTTGGGATGGGCGACAATCTCCGGGCTGTGCCATTTTCTGATCGTTGAAAGGGATGCTATTCCTGGCAAAATGGCCTTTCTGCCGCCGGAAAAGCCGCAGAAAATATGGGGTTCGACGAGCCCGGTCACGATTTTCAAATCCGCGTTCACATAAAGGCGGTCGATTTCAAGAGGGATTTCGCGTTTGGTGATCGGGTCAATGAACTTGCCTGCGCGGACGTTACCCCTTTTGCAGTTATGATTTACGACACGGTATCTGCCGGCGATGTCCGAGCCGACAAGGGTCCTTATTTCGTCGGCGGGGGCGCTGCGATGGGTCCCGGTCCCGAC
>CALMGO010000546.1 GCA_937863625.1 uncultured bacterium | reverse complement strand
GGCACAACCAACGTCAGCGGCTCGATACACGAGGCGGCGGGGCTTTTCAAGAAACGCGGCCTCGTCATCATCATGTCGGACCTTCTCGACGACCCGGCGAGAATAGAAGACGCTCTGGCGCATCTGAGGTACAAGGGGCACGACGTAATCGTCTTTCACATATTCGACGCGGCGGAGGCGAACTTTCTCTACGAGGGGCCGATGAGGTTCGTGGAGCCGGAGACGGGGGCGTCGATTACGGTGGACGCGGACGCGGTGCGCGGGGATTATCTTCGGGCGATAGGCGGATTTGTCGCGGACCTCAAGAAACGGTGCACGGGGCTGTCGGTGGACTATCTGCAGCTGGACACGTCGGTGGCGTTTGACACGGCGCTGGTGACGTTTCTGGCGAACCGGAAGAAGAACTTTCTGTAGGCGGAATATGCGGGGGCACGGGTGTACTTTCTCCACAGCGTGATACTGGCGGCGGCAGCGGCGGCTTTAGCGCCGGTGGTGCTGCATTTTCTGTACCGGCAACGCGCGCGGACGGACAGTCTTCCGACGGTGAGGTTTCTGGCGGCGGGTTTCGCGGCAAATCGAAGGCGCATACGCCTGAAGAATCTGCTGGTTCTTTTCCTGAGGGTGCTGGCGATACTTCTCATCGTGGCGGCGCTGGCAAGGCCGGCGTACAAGGGGGCGCTATTTTTCCGCAAGGGGACGGCGCCGGTGAGCGCGGTGGTAGTGATAGACAACTCCGCGAGCATGGCGTACGAAGAGGCAGGCCGCAAGAATATCGACCGCGCCAAGGCGCTGGCGAGGGAAATCATAAATACACTCCCGCCGGGCAGCCGGGTGGCGCTTGTGGTGACGGGGCTGGGGACGCGGGGGGAGAGTCTCGACAGGGAGTTTACGTTTAACCGGGCGTCGATTGAGGGCGCGGTGGGGACTCTCGACATATCGGCGTACGGAGGGGAATGCAGCAAAGCGCTATCACGTGCATACGCGATGTCAGCGCAGGACGACGGCGGCGAGAACGGCCTCGCGGGGCGCGAGGTCTACGTGATAAGCGACCTTATGGCAAACTCGTGGAAGGGGCTCGACGGGCTCACGCCCGGCGAGGACACGGCCACACTGGTTCTTGACGCGGGGGTTGCGCGCAGCGAGGACTTTTACATCGGGGACGTATCGGCGACGCTCGTGACCAAGGCGGCCGAGCACGCGGCCATCAAGGTATCGGTCGGCGGCAAGGCGCTTGCCGCGAAGAGGGTGGTCGAGGCGCATATCGAGGGGGCCAAGCGGGCGGAGGCTCTCGTCGATGTTCCCGCCGAGAGCGTGCGGGAGGCGGAGTTTGACGTGCCGCTTTTATTCTCTTCGAGCGGCGAGAGGCAGGGCTGGGTGACGCTGGCCGACAGCGACCCTCTTTTATCGGACAACACGCGCTACTTCACGCTGCCTGCGACAAAGCCGGTATCATGTCTTCTCGTGGCGGGCACTGACGCGGCGGGCGGCGGCTACTACATTCGCAACGCACTGGAGCCGGAGGCGCTGGCGGGGAAGACGCAGGCGAGAGTGACGGCGGCCGACGGCGTGACGGCGGAGAAGCTCGCGCTTTCGGATGCGGTGATAATCACAGGCGGCGTTAATCTCGACAAATCGGAGATAGCGGCGGTTCGGGACTTTGTCGCGGGCGGCGGAGGGATTGTGATCTTTGCGGGAGGAAAGTCGGCGGCGGGCGCGAGAGGGTTAATCGCGGACGTATTCGGTCTCACGGTCGCGGGCGAAGGGCAGACGAAGGCGGGCGGCGCGGAGCGGCTGTCCGTCATATCGTATGACAGTCCGGTATTTGCGGCGTTTTCGGGCGGGAGAAACGGCAACGTCGCGGCGGCGCGCTTTTATAGCTGGGGACGTTTCAAGGACGCGGGCACCGAGGCAAAGGCCGAGGCGGCTGCAAGGCTCGACGGAGGCGACGCGCTTTTTTACACGGCGGTCATGGGGAGCGGTCGGGCTGTGCTTGCGGCGTTTGACGTGGAGAGGACGGCAACGGACCTCGTGCTCAGGGCGCCGTTTGTGCCGCTTGTCAACGAGATGGTGCGATATGCAGCGCGCGCGGCTGCGGGGTCACAGCGCGCGGAGAACTACACGGTCGGTTCGGCGGTGGCTTTTGTGATGAAGCAGTCGGCCGTGGAGCAGCGCGCCGAGATAGCAACGCCGCTGGGCGGGCGTCCGGTAGAGGTAAAGGTACCGCCTGGGGCGACGGGGTTTTCGTACAGGGCGTTTTTTCCGGGGAACTATGTCTGCCGGTTTACGCAGGGGGACGCGAAGGCGGCGCGGGGCTTCAGCGTTAATCTTCCCGTGGAGGAGTCGGCATCGGCAAGGGTGGAAGCAAAGGAAATAACCGGCGCGATAGAGGGAGCGGTGGTGTCTGACAATCTCACGCGCGCGGATGTAAGGCGGGCATGGGGGCAGACGCGGGGGGCGCGGGAGCTTTACGATATTTTCATCGTGGCGGCGGTGGCGATACTGGCGCTTGAGGCGTATGTCGCCAACAGGTTTTACGCGGACGTGAAGGTCTGACGATGACGGCAATGGCAATAGGAGTGGACCTTTTCTGGCCGTTTTACGCGGCGGCGGTGTTTGTCGTATTGGCGGCGGTTGCGCATATCATCGCGTATCGAAAAACGACGCGGCCGGTGTCAAACGGCAGGAGGTACCTGCTGCTTTCGCTGAGGCTGGCGGCGATAGCACTCGTTATATTCGCGTTGTGGAGGCCTGCCTCCGAGGAGAGCAGGACGCTGTCGCGCAGGATGGGGCTGGCGATACTTGTAGACCGGTCAAAGAGCATGTCAATCGGCGACGACAAGCTGGGGACGCCTGCGATCGGCTGCACGAGATTTGCGCGCGCGGCGGCGGTATTGGACGAATCGGAAGACATCTGGCGACAGATATACGAGTCGTACGATGTGACGGCCTACGCATTTGCAGGCGAGATAGAGACGCTGGAGACCGCCTCGGACAGGCGGGGGTCGCTCAGGCTCGCAGGCCTCAAGCCTGACGGCACAACGACCGCCATCGGCGACGCGGTCGAGGCGGCGTCCAGGGTGAGCCCATCGCCGGAGGTGATACTGGTCATGTCCGACGGGCTCAACAACTCCGGAGTGGACCCTCTCGACGCAGCGATTCCGGGAGGGGCGACGATATTTGCGATAGGCGTGGGAAAGGAACGTCCTACGGAGTCGACGAGCGACGTGGCGGCGAAAGGGATTTTCGCGCCGCCGGAGGCATTTGTCGATTCGACGGTGACGGTGGTGGGTTCGTTTTCGGCGAGCGGGGTCGAAGGCAGCGTGATAAAGGCGCATCTCTTTGTCGACGGGGAGGACAAAGAAACAAGAGAACTCCCGGTGGGCGCGAGGGAGGCGCTTTTGGAGGCGCGTTTTGATTTCAAACCGTCAAAGGCGGGGGCGACGCGCGTGGAGGTGAGGGCGGAGCCTGTGACGGGAGAGATACTGGCGGTCAACAACTCCGCAGCGACGTATATGGACGTCAAGAAGGGCCGGCTCACGGTCCTCTATATCGAGGGGACGTTTCGCTGGGACGCGAAATTTCTACGGCTTGCGCTCGAAGGGGCCAAGGATATCGACGTCCGGATGGTCCTACCC